>PBWF01000041.1 GCA_002728935.1 Gammaproteobacteria bacterium
ATACTGCAGGGGTCACCCTCCAGCAGCACTTTCATGCCAGATTTGAATTCATTCGTTGAATAAGTCGCCATGAGGTAATTCCTTAATGAATCAAGAATGGATCTGGGCTCGCCTCACCCACAGTAGATGTATTCCAAAAAGGGCACCTTAATCGTGCTAGGCAGGGCCAGTTACCAAACTACAGTTTTCTATTCTACGCCACTAGGACAGTAATTGGCGTGGCCGCAATAATTTAGTGCGCATCCAATTGATCTCGATCGCTGATACCTAAAAGATAGAGGATGCTGTCTAGTCCCAGCGTCGAAATGGCGTGCTTCGAACGCTCACGCACGATCGCTTTTGCATGATATGCGATTCCAAGTCCAGCGATGCCAAGCATTTCAAGATCGTTGGCCCCATCGCCCACTGCAATGGTTTGCTCGAGAGAAATGTTTTCTTTCGCAGCGATCTCTTTTAGTGCGAGGGCTTTCCTTTGCGCATCAACAATGCCCCCGACGACTTGTCCGGTTAGTTTTCCCGACTCAATCTCTAGCGTATTGGCAACAACGTAATCCACACCAAGTCGCCGCTTCAAGTGGTCCCCAAAATAGGTAAAGCCACCCGAGATAATGGCCGTCCGGTAACCCAGTTTCTTCAGCATGGCAAACAATTGCTCGGCGCCCTCAGTTAAAGGAAGGCGAACCGCAATACTCTCAAGGTATGACTCGTCCAACCCGGCGAGTAACTCAACTCGCTGTCTCAGACTTTCCGAAAAATCTATTTCGCCGGCCATTGCCGCCCCTGTAATCGCTTCGACCTGAGCGCCGACGCCCGCGACCCGAGCTAGCTCATCGATCACTTCTGTGTCGATCAATGTCGAATCCATATCGAAAGCAATCAAGCGCCGATGTCTTCGATAAATACCGTCCTCTTGCACTGCTGCATCCAGATCGAGCGCGGAGACGCACGCCATCAATTCTTCTCTGAATCGATCACTTGGTGTGCCTCGGACTGAAAATTCAAGACAAGCACGGGTTTGGCTTGCTACTCCGGAAAGCGGAATGCGTCCAGAAAGCCGATTAATGTGATCGATGTTGAGTCCGGCATCCGCGATAAGCTTCGAGATGACGGCGAGTTGATCCGCGGAAATGGACCGAGCTAGCAGCGTTAAGATGGTTCGGGATTGCCCTTGTCGCTGCACCCATGCGTCGTAATTCTCTTCAGCCACTCGAGTGCGTGATACAACAAGTCCACGCTCGTGAAAGACGCGAGCCAGATCGTCGATCACTTCCTCACGACCCGTCTCACAACGAATCATCAGTCCTAGGGTCAAAAAGTCATGGATCACGGCTTGACCCATATCCAGGATCATCACGTTCGCACCCGCAAGACGATCCGTCAGCATCGCGGTTAACCCAGCTTGATCGCGGCCAGTGACATTAACGAGTTCTATAAAGTACATACGAAACCTCTAGCGCTTCATTATGAATGATTCGATCTGAACCTGACAGATTGAAGCTCCTCGTCGACACTCCGGAAAGGGTCATAGCTCTGGTGGACGTCCTGTTAGATTGACGTGGATGCTGCCTGACTTGCCCATGTTCGACGCTGTGACCCATTATCTTATTTGTCCTCACTGGCTTGCGCTTGCTCCAGTCTGGCAGGTGACGGTTTGACTTGAACTACACATTCGGCGAGCCTATCGCCCGCCATGGCTAATCGACCATCACGCCTGCTCATTCTTATCCTCGCGCCTGCCCTAGGTTTTGGATTGCTGCTCATTTGGCTTTCGGCCGAATTTGCCTCGAGTCGAATCGAACAAGCCGAACTCGAACTCGCAGAAAAACTGTTGGCTCGGGTCGAAGCAAAAATCCAGCCTTTCTTAGATCCAGTCGATCCCATTTCTTTACAAGTTGTATTGGATGAGTACGCCCGCTCGCTGCCTGATGCCACAATCTCACTGATCGATATCGATGGCATAGTGATTGTTAGCGCGGGAGACGTTCCCGATCACCATCAGGCGTTAACGGTAGGGCTCATCAACAAAGGAGAAATGATAGGGCAGCTGGTTAGCCAGCTGAGAATCGACCATGCAGACGCTGCTCGCAGTGCGATTTGGAGTGGCGCGCTGATCACNCTCATTGCGATGGCGGCACTGCTTACGGGCTTTGCTGTCTTTTTTGGTGACTTTGTCATGCTATGGATTGGCTTCCCTGCGGGCCCGGCTCGCGGTGCCCGCCCCCGACCAGCAGCATTATCACCTAACCCCGAGCTCCCGGTGGCGCCCGTGGAGGCGGAGGCACCCGAAGCGTGCNTAAGCGCATCGCTCCACTTTTTCCCGGGGCGCTTAATCACAAAACAGGACGTCACTGCAGCGATTACCCGTACTGATTTAGAGGTCACCCAGATTCGCGAGGGGGTCTTTGAGCTTCACTTGGCGCNCTGCCGAAGAGACCACGATTTTTCCGATGTGATCGGCATGCTTGCAAGCTTGTGCGCCAAGCATGGAGACATCACGCTACGCGGCGCACTGCTCACAGGACACAGTACAGAACAAAACGACCTGAAAAAGAAAGCCCGATTCTATGCGTTGAGCGCTAAAGACGAGCTAATCATTGACCGCCAAGTCCAGGATGCGCTCGTCAGCGTGGGTTGGGCCGACGAAGAAATCATCCAGCCTTTTCAATCAACGCTGATCTCAGATGATCAACTCTACAGCTTTCGATTTGACTGACCCTAGGGGCGAATCAGTTCGACGTCATCGACCTTTTGGAACCCTCTCGGTAATTTGAGCCCGCGTCGCGCACGCTCTCCCTGAAAATGCGCNAGGTCTTTCATCGACAAATTCAAATGCCGTTTGCCTGAGAGCACTTTCAAGCTATCCGCCTCAGACATCACNGCCATGAACGCCAGCGTNTCTTCTCCGGCTTTAAAGAGCGGTGTGGGAATATTGATCATTTTGTTACCTTTGCCCTTCGCGAGCTGCGGTAGATCTGCTGCTGGAAATACGAGTAGTCGCCCCTGAGACGTGAATGCGGCAATGTACTGGGATTCAATATCGTCAACGCGTGCTGGCGCGAGCGACTCGCCGCCTGCTGGGACAGAAAGGTAGGCTTTCCCTGCCCGGTTCTTACTGATCATGTCCGATACAGAACCGATAAACCCGTACCCCGCCGTACTAGCAATCAGATACTGCGTGTCACCTTCATCTAGCAGAACGCCTTTAAACGTGGCTCCCGTGGGCGGATTAATTTTGCCCGTTAGCGGCTCTCCCTGGCCCCTTGCCGATGGCAGCGTATGCGCCGCCAAGGCGTACGTTCGCCCAGTAGAGTCCAAAAAGACTGCCGTTTGGTTGGACTTGCCACGCGCCTCACAAAGAAAACTATCCCCTGTGCGGTAGTTCAGCTCGTCTCCTCGGATGTCGTGNCCCTTTGCGGCTCGAATCCAGCCGTTGACGCTGAGCACCANNGTAACNGGCTCTGTCGTCATCAAGTCNTTTTCAGAAAACGCNTTGGCCTCGTCTCNTTGAACGATNGCGCTNCGCCGGTCGTCACCAAACGTTTTTGCATCCTCTAACAATTCTTTTTTGATCAGGGTCTTCAGCCGACTCTTAGAGGCAATGATTTTTGAAATCGTCTCACGTTCGGCGTCNAGTTCAGACTGCTCGCCCCGAATCTTTTGCTCTTCAAGCTTCGCTAACTGCCGNAGNCTCAGATCNAGNATNGCNTCNGCNTGNCGGTCGCTCAGCTCAAACCGNTTCATCAATACTGGCTTTGGCCGATCCTCNGTGCGAATGATGTGGATCACTTCGTCAATATTGAGAAATGCGATNAGTAACCCTTCNAGGATGTGTAATCGGTCTAGGATTTTCTCTAACCGGTGGTTCAGTCGNCGAAGCACCGTTTGACTCCGATATTCAAGCCATTCCGACANCAAGTCTCTCAGCGAGCANACNCCTGGGCGTCCAGAGAGCGTTATCACGTTATGGTTGACGCGATAGCTCCGCTCAAGNTCNGTCGTTGCAAAGAGGTGGTTCATCAGCTGCTCAGAATCAACACGGTTGCTTCGGGGCACGATGACCAGTCGAGTCGGATGCTCGTGATCGGACTCATCCCGCAGGTCTTGCACCATCGGCAACTTCTTTGATTGCATTTGTGAGGCGATTTGCTCTAGCACTTTCGTACCGGAAACCTGGTAGGGCAGTGCCGTGATCACAATCTCACCTTTTTCTTTCGACCACTTCGCGCGGGCCTTGATTGACCCGCGACCCGTCTCATAGGCTGATCGTATATCTGCTTCGCTTGAGATAATTTCAGCGCCGGTAGGGAAGTCTGGTGCCTTTACGTGCTCCATCAGGTCAGCCACTGATGCCTTGGGCTGCTCCAATAACCGCACGCACGCTGAGACCACCTCATTCAAGTTGTGCGGGAGAATGTCGGTTGCCATACCCACAGCGATTCCGCTGCCGCCATTCAACAACACATTGGGCAAGCGAGCTGGGAGGAGCGCTGGCTCTTCCATCGTGCCATCGAAATTTGAGAGCCAATCTACGGTCCCTTGACCAAGTTCCGAGAGCAGCACGCTCGCGTATTTGGTGAGCTTTGATTCGGTATACCGCATGGCGGCATAAGACTTCGGATCATCCGGCGATCCCCAATTTCCTTGACCATCCACCAACGGATACCGATAGCTAAAGGACTGCGCCATTAACACCATGGCCTCATAGCTGGCCGCATCGCCATGAGGGTGATACTTGCCGATGACATCGCCAATGGTGCGCGCCGACTTCATGTACTTTGCATCCGCATTCAGTCGAAGCTCTGACATGGCATAAATGATCCGCCGTTGAACGGGCTTTAGACCATCACCGATATGCGGCAGTGCGCGATCGTTTATGACGTACATAGCGTAGTTGAGGTAAGCGTTTTCAGTAAATTCTGCGAGAGGAATTGATTCCAATTCGTCCGCCATCAAATCTGTTGCCATTCTTTGTCCTACTTCAGCTCTTCGTTTGCTGGGGTTGTATTTGCTACTCGTCACTTACCGCGCTTTTTTTGACGCTTTTCACTCGCAGTGCTTGGCTGCTAGCCGACGCCTGCCGCTTTTGGTTGAGCGCTTTTTACTCAAGTGCTTTCATTTAGTTGCGTTTAATCTAGTTACTTTCAATCTAGCGCCCTTCAATCTGGGTGCCTTCAATCTAGATACTTCGTTTGCCGTGCGGCAGCTGGCCAGCTATTACGCTCGCTCGCCGTTTGCCGATCGCCAACTATCGCTTTGTTCTCGCCGACTGCGTCACGCTCTTCTTCATCGACGATCGCTGCGTCACTGCGCACTCATGATCGCTTTGGTTCACTGCGCCCCTTGGTATTTGCCGCCTCATTCTCTAGGGGTCAATGAAGGAGTGCTGGCTATAGCCGCTCCGCCATGTCGCCTTTTCGCTCCAACCAAGATTTTCGATCGCC
>PBWF01000042.1 GCA_002728935.1 Gammaproteobacteria bacterium
AATGCCGGTCGTGGCGAGGGGATTGGTCACGATGTCGATGAGTTACTTGGGCAGCGAGCGAACGCCTGCTATCTGGCGGGGGCCTATGGCGAGCGGTGCGCTTCAGCAAATGCTGACGCAGACGAAGTGGCCTCCATTGGACATCCTAATTATCGACATGCCTCCTGGTACAGGCGACATCCAGTTAACCCTTGCTCAACGAGTGCGCCTCGATGGTGCTGTGATTGTTACTACCCCCCAGGATTTGAGCCTCTTGGACGCTCGAAAGGGGATCGAGATGTTTCGGAAGGTTGAGGTGCCCATTCTTGGCATTGTGGAAAACATGAGCACCCATGTTTGTTCTAAATGCGGCCATGAAGAGCCTTTATTCGGGGAACAGGGCGGCCAGATGATTGCCGAAGAGTATGGTGTCTCATTGCTTGCTGAACTTCCCCTCGAAATAGGCGTTCGAGTGAGTTCTGATCAAGGCATACCGCTCGTGCAAATCGAGACTAGCGAAGCCCTTAGCACTTACTACCATGCGCTAGCGAGCGCCGTTCAGACGGCGATGTCTGCGCAAGGCGACGCAACCGAATTTCCCACGATCGAAATCGTCGACGATTGATAGTGGAAAGGTTGTGATGGATTGATAGCGATGTAGATGGTGCTCCCCTAGCTCTCCATGCCCTCGGCTTTGCCGAAATGCATAGAGCCAAACTCTCGTTGACTCGAGTTATCCCCCACGCAAAATAAACCCTCTGATCCTCAGTGCTTCTTAATCCTAAAATTGCCTCATTTGTGAGAGCTGAGAGGGCGTTANGGCCTGCAGCCNTCAAGAGTTTCTAATTGGTAATAGCCCTTAGCCTTCAGGAGTCGCTAACCTCTAAGAGCCTCCGATCACCAGTCTCCAGCTACAGATTCCTGGAGCCGCTAGAAGTCCTGGATATGCTGGGGTGTTCGACTGCGAAATGGGAAGAGTCTTTCGTAGCATTGGGCTTTACCTAGCATACCTATCCGTTTGTCAGCCTGGCGCCTGGGAATAGGGCGAGGTTTTCGATCGTCAATCGGCACCATATTGGGCTCGAGAGAGTCCAACGCAGGTTATCACCTGTAGTAACATATCAGGCTGAGNTGAGCTGTTCTGGAACGCAGCGGTTTCAGCCAAAAAGGTGGATGGGAGCAGGGTATGAGCATTAAGTCNGATCGCTGGATCAAGCGAATGGCCGCAGAGGGGATGATTGAACCCTTTGAAAGTGAGCAGGTTCGTGCCGGAAGTGAGGGTCGCATAATTTCCTATGGAACCTCAAGTTACGGTTACGACGTTCGATGCGCGGATGAATTCAAAGTGTTCACAAACATTCACTCAGCAACGGTTGACCCAAAGCACTTTGACGATAAGAGCTTTGTCGACATCCAAAGCGATGTCTGCGTGATTCCGCCTAATTCTTTCGCCCTGGCACGAACGGTGGAATATTTCAGGATTCCGCGCTCGGTGTTAACGATCTGCCTGGGTAAATCTACCTACGCTCGTTGCGGCATCATTGTCAATGTCACCCCACTAGAGCCTGAGTGGGAGGGTCATGTGACCTTGGAATTCTCCAACNCCACGAATCTACCCGCCAAAATTTATGCGAACGAGGGCGTTGCGCAAATGCTGTTTTTTGAGAGTGATGAAGTCTGCGAGACGTCATACCTTGATCGGGGTGGTAAGTATCANGGCCAAACCGGCGTCACGCTACCTAAGACTTAATCTGCTCGTCGAGCTGAACGGGCAGACCGTCGAGCACAGCCTCCTTGAGCTCGAGGCTGAAGCTGTCACCGTCATCTTCTTGGACAAAGCGAATGAGCATATATTCAAGCGAGGGCGCGAGCCAAAGCGTTGTCCGTCTCGATGAATCNTCATTCTTTCGCTCGAGGCGAATCGTATCGATTGTCCCGAGTGCTGTGTCGATACTGTCCTCATCTGCTACCTCGAAGACGTATTCTTTCATGCGTCCCCTGTCAAAGATGAGGTAGGTCCAAGTGCTCGAGCGGATGCTGTCCATCGGTGTATTGATTAAATCGACCTGCAGCCATAATTGATATAGCAATCGATCTGAAAACAAGGTGTTTGGGTTGAAGGTAAAGGCCTCGTCTCGCGCCGCATCGTTTGCTAGACCGCTTGCCCAGTCAAAGCGAATATCTTGAGTGTTGTTTTTGCCAAGCCCGGTACGCTCATATTGATAGCGAGCAGGCACTAGCTGGTTGCTCTCCAGGGTAAACGTAGAGGCTTCGTTCAACTTGGCAAATAAACTCACCGCCCGAGACGAAAAGATATAGCGTTGACTGTCACTCTTATCTTCGCGTCTCAACGAACGAATGCCAGTTGCTGAAATGGGTAGGCCTNGGTAATCGGCGGTATAGGTCGTCTCAAACGGCCTGGGAAAAGCGAAAGTGCCTTCGGGGCTCTGGCGAGTTGCTCCCTCGGACTGTCCAGTGGCATATGCGGGTGATAGCAGTACGCTGCAATAGAGTGCTGGTAGCAATGAGGCAGTGACTCGGCCGCCGCATTTCATCAAGAAGGATCGGACCGGCGAAGCCTTCTTAACGATCCATTGCGGCAAGCNAATAAGTTGTCTNATTCCCCAGATGACGTGGACATTTGGTTGGCGTCGCTGCGTTTCTTTCAATTGCTTGAATTGCGCATACAATAAGGGGTCTGGGAGACTGGACTCGGGAGAATCGGCTGGCCGAGCACAGCCCCGCCGCTGCGGCACCGTCGGAGAGAACGCTGCCTGTGAATGCCTTGCATGTAAAGAGTGATCCACTATTGAGTCCCAGCCACCTTAAATCTTTATGTCGATATCTATGAGAGTAACAACCACGACAGATAGTTCCCTCATCTTACTGATGACACTCGCTCTCGTCATTGTCGCGATGCCCGCCCATTCAGTTTTGATTAATGATCTNTACGTGGCGGAGGTCACAACGGTCTCTCAGAGCGACGCGCAGCGACGTCGTGACGCTGGGACAGGTCTACTGGACGTGTTGGTCCGAGTCTCAGGACGTGTTGATATTGTTGAGCACCCGCTTGTTACGGCGGCGCTACGAACACCAGAGAATTACTACGCGGAATTTAGCTATCAAACGATAGAAAGTGGTGGAAGTGATGCGGAACTTTCGGCCCCTACCCCGCAGAAAATGCAGATTAGATTCGAGCCCAGCTTGATTTCGGATCTGTTGAGANNGGCGGGTTTGCCGGTTTGGGGCAGCAATCGGCCATNGGTGCTTTTTTGGGTGGCTCGCGGTTCCGGAGCAGAGCGAGCGGTCCTTGGGGAAGGCAGTTCGGGCGTATTTGCTCAATCGGTGAGAGAACGGGCCGAATCGCGAGGAGTGCCAGTCTATTTCCCTGTTTGGGATCTTGAGGACTCCTCGAGAGTCACAGTCTCGGAAATTTGGGGACGGTTCCTTGATCAGATAGAGGCCGCGTCCGAGCGTTATTCGCCCGACAAGTTATTGGTGGTACGAGTGGAGAAGCGTTATGCCGGCCAATGGCACGTTGATTGGTCATATGGCGATCAGGGCGAGTGGCGGGTTGGCACCTTATTAAAAGCCTCTGAAACTGAGGCGGCGATAGCTTTGGTCGATGAAATCACAGCGTTACTGAGTGCCCAATACGCAGGTACTTCCGCCAGAAGTGCGCTCAGGCTGAATGTGGAGGGCATTAGTGGCGTTGCTGCATTGGCAGAGGTTGAGCGCTATCTGCAGCGGCTGTCCTCTGTTCTCGATGTTCGGCTGAGAAGAGTCAAAGGCGATCTGCTGACATTTGATGTTCGCAGTGAGGGCGATCTCGAGCAACTGATAGACTTGATCGCCCTTGATCGCGATCTCACCTTACTGAGTTCGGATGTTGGGGCCAGTACAGTCTGGTACCGCTGGTCAGGCGAGAACTGATTAGCACGATGATGAGCACGCCTAAAAAGGGATCATGGGTGCTGTTCGGTCACTTTGATGACTTGAGGTGATCGAGCTCGCGGCCAGTCGGCCTAGTGATCGGATCACACGATTGTCCAGCTTGCGTGCTGTTCAGGTGTGAGTAAGCGCCTAGAAGAGCGGGAGGAGGANGCAATGCGCCTCAAGGAGAACGTTAAATGACAGGCGACTTGACCTATTACTCGAAAGGTTGGCTAATCGCCGGCGCTGCGTCGATCATTGCATTGGTTTGGTTGCTGAGTCCCATTCTCACTCCATTTTTCCTTGGGTTATTGATTGCTTATTTAGGACAACCAGTCGTGAATCGGCTTTCACGCGCTGGCCGCAGTCGAACGTCGGGTGTGCTGCTGGTGTTTTTGGTGATTATGATCGTCCTGTGTGGACTCATTTTGCTGGCACTGCCACAACTCATGAGCGAACTGGGTGAACTAATCGAGCGGTCTCCGGCCATTGTTGATTATTTAGGGGAGCGAGTAGAAACCCAGCTAACAGCATTACTCGGAGCGGGCGCCATTGAAGCTTTTGACACGAGGATGTTAAAGGATTGGATGTCTGATTGGGCGCAAATTCAGCGTTTGTTGGTTTCTGGAGGAGGGGAGCTGTTCGCCTCTGGTGTTGCATTTTTTGGCGCGCTTGCAACAGCAGCGCTGACGCCAGTGGTTGCGTTTTACTTCATGCGTGATTGGCCAGAAATGATCGCTGGACTGAGAAGGGTCATCCCGAAATCCGTTTTGCCGCGGGTCGGTACCCTAGCCAATGAGTGCGACAGTATCCTTACTGGGTTTTTCGCTGGACAGTTTATGGTCATGCTCGCGTTGGCGGCCATCTATTCAGCCGGATTGTTGGTATTAGGGGTTAAGGGAGGGCTGGCCATTGGTGTGATCGCTGGCCTTCTGAGTATAGTCCCCTACCTCGGCGGGGCGATCGGTCTAGTCATTGGCCTATTGTCAGCCCTNTATCAGTTTCAAGACTGGTTCCACCCATCCATGGTGCTATTGGTTTTCATGGTTGGGCAAGTGATTGAGAGCACGGTGCTAACCCCTTGGTTGGTTGGCGATCGAATCGGACTTCACCCGGTTGCAGTCATTTTTGCGCTGATGGCTGGCGGACAGCTATTTGGATTGGTTGGGGTGTTGATTGCATTGCCAGTGGCCGCAGTCATAGTGGTTGCATTGAAGCAGGTCTTGTCAGCAAGCAGTGAATTTGAATTTGGTGAATTTGTCGAGGCACCTAGTGATCAAACTGACTCGCCGCTTGTCACTGAGGACACAGAGTCAGATGAAGAGTCATTAACCTCAGCGGAAGACTCAGAGTCGCCCAAGGGCAGCGAGTGAGATGTCTGTCGTGAGTATGGTCGGTGAGCAGATGGTGTTCCACCTTCCACCCCACAGACGGTGGACGCTCGAGCGATTTGTCGGGCCTGTGAAGGCGGATGTTTTGGCAAACCGAGCGTTGCTTCAGTGGCTTTACGGACCTTCTAGCACAGGAAAGTCTCACCTTTTGGTCGGGCTGTGTCGCGATGCAGAGGCTCGNGGTGTTCGGTCGATTTACTTGGATCTAGCAACGCTTGAGGACCCGGCTGTTTTGTCGTCGCTCAATGAGATTGACGTCGTGGCCATCGATAACGTTCAGGAGGTCGCTCACCTCGGCGACTGGGCATTGGCGCTTTATGGCTTGATCAATGGGTTCTCCCAGTCGGCTAACCAGCCGCGGTGCTACTTTGCTGCGACCCAGGCCGCATTTGAAACCACTTTCGCGACCGAGGATCTTGCCTCGCGGTGTCGTGCCATGATCTCGCATTCGTTGAGTGTACTGAGTGATGATCAGAAACGGGACGTACTGCTCAATATGGCTGAAGATGAAGGGTTCGTTCTGCCCGAGGGTGCAGCTACTTACCTAATCGAGCGCTCGGCAAGAGAACTCTCGCATCTGGCTTCTGTGTTGGCGCGAGTGGCGGAGCGAAGTCTTAGGGAAAAGAGAAAGGTTACCTTGCCACTTGTTCGTCAAGTGCTGGCTGACAACGCATGAAAATTGTCTTAACGGGTGGAGGCAGCGCTGGGCATGTAACCCCNAATATCGCGATTGCTGAGCAGCTCCTCGCGAGAGGAGACGAGGTGCTTTACGTGGGTTCCCGCCATCCTTTAGAGGTAGACTTGGTTCACCAAGCGGGTCTCCCCTTGGTTCAGATCACCTCCGGTAAACTTCGACGATACTTTGATTGGAAAAACTTTACTGACCCATTTCGTATTGCACTGGGCGCTGTCCAAGCCCTCATGGCTATCTGGCGTTTTAGGCCTGACATTGTGTTTTCGAAAGGTGGATTTGCAGCAGTGCCCGTCGTGGTCGCGGCCTGGCTTTGTCGAATTCCGGTCATCGCTCATGAATCCGACGTGACGCCGGGTCTTGCTAACCGGCTCTGCTTTCCGATCGCTAAGGCGATATGTGTGAATTTTGAGGCATCGCTCGTGCACGTGAGCGGTAAGCAAGTGCTCCATACGGGTACGCCGCTACGGAAAGCGTTGAAAAATGTGTCAGATCAGCGGGGTAAAACCTTCCTTGGCCTGGAAAGGGAGTCGGGTTCGAAGCCAATACTGCTGATTGTGGGGGGGTCACTCGGGGCTGCGAGTATCAACCAGTTGATCTTTGACTCAATTGACAAACTGACCGAGAACTGGACGGTCGTCCATGTTCTGGGGGCAGCGGGGATCAACGAAGCGCCCGAGAAAAATGGCTATCTGACCTTTGAATATATCGGCGATGAGTTTGGTGATGTCCTCGCGGCCGCGGATCTCGTCATCAGTCGAGCAGGCGCAAATGCGTTGTATGAACTGTTGGCGCTTAAAAAATTACACGTGTTGATTCCGCTTGGGTTCGGCGCCAGTCGAGGAGATCAACTTCAAAACGCGGCGTTGTTTGAAAGGGCAGGTTGCTCAGCAGTATTGCATGAGCAAGACGCGACGGTAGAGACATTGCTCGCCTCGATTGAGAAGGTGTGGGCGCAGCCTGAGCGTTACGAAGCAGCTATCTCAGGTCAGCAGGCTGGCGATGGCACCGTGAAGATCATCNAATTGATCGATACAGTTACAGGGGAAAAAAGCCTAGGCAGCATAGCAAAAAAGGAATGATTCTAGGCAAGGGGTTGTGCGACAACTTACTGGTCGTGGTCTATGGCGTCTGGCCTGAGTATCAGCCACCGNGTTACCAGTGCCGTGCTAAAGGCACCTCCAAAACAGCAAGCATCTAAGATGATGATTGANCGCCAATACATCGCTTGTACTCTGCATTGATGGGATGAACGAACGTCCTTTGAATGAACGTGTAGCGATCTTTTGTGGTTAACGCGTTAATAGGGGTGCGAGATGCCCGCCATGAGTAGCAAATGTCGGGGGTTGGTGATTGGATAGCAGTGAAGATCACTTAAGGGCCAGCTACAGTGACCCACATGGGTCAAATGAGACGCTATTGANGGGAGGAGGCGAATGATACAAAGACAATATGCAAGAGATGCGAGCGTGCCCGGAAGGTATAGCGCTCGTGCTCGTATCATGAACTACCTCCGAGTCTGCTTTNGGCTTGCGCTGGTAGGGGTATGCTCCCTTCAGAGTCCAATCTTGCTNGCCGAANATGAGATGGATGACGATGCATTAACCATGCTCTCCGCGATAGAGGCAAATACGGTGCACTATGAGGGGATCAGTCGGCGCATTTGGGACTGGGCAGAGGTGGGCTATCAGGAATTTAAGAGTAGCGCGCTGCTTCAGCAAACCCTCCGAGAAGAGGGGTTCAGTATTCAAGAGGAAGCAGCGGATATACCAACGGCGTTTGTTGCAAGTTTTGGTTCGGGGCGGCCTGTCATCGGTATTTTGGCAGAGTTTGATGCGCTACCGGGGATTACTCAGAGCGCCTTGCCCCGTCGCGATGAGCTTCCCAACCAACGTGCGGGTCACGCGTGCGGTCATCACCTCTTTGGAACTGCCTCAACCGCGGCAGCGATCGCTTTACGTCATTGGCTAGCAGAAACGGGGCGCCAAGGCACGATTCGTCTTTATGGGACGCCAGCGGAAGAAGGTGGATCGGGCAAGGTTTACATGGTCAGGGCAGGCCTGTTTGATGACGTGGACACGGTCTTGCATTGGCATTCTGCTGACAGGAACACAGCGAATCCAGCGACGAGTCTCGCCAACAAATCAGCCAGAATCCGTTTTAAAGGCCGGTCCTCCCATGCTGCTGCCGCACCCGAGCGCGGACGGTCTGCGCTTGACGGTGTTGAAGCATTGAACTTTATGGTCAATCTAATGCGCGAGCATGTGCCCCAAGAAACGCGCATTCATTACGTGATCACGGAAGGCGGCAAGGCCCCCAATGTGGTCCCCGATGCTGCTGAGGTCTACTACTATATCCGACATCCGGATGCCGAAACCTTAAAAACAATATGGGATCGCGTCATGTTAGCGGCAGACGGAGCCGCGATGGGTACTGGCACCGAAGTCAGCGTCGAAACCATGCATGGCAATCACAGCTTATTGCCTAATGAAGCGCTGGCGGCCGCTATGCACCGTAATCTATCTTGGCTGGGTGGTTTCGAATTGTCGGAGAGCGAGCGGCAGTTTGCTAATGAAATTCAGTCAACACTGGGTTTATCTCAGCCCATTCCGGCATTTGAGCGGATGATCCAGCCCATGAAACTTCAGCAGGGGGGCGGCTCAACCGATGTGGGAGATGTGAGTTGGGTAGTGCCAACAACGGGTCTGACCACGGCAACCTGGGTGGCCGGAACCTCCGCACACAGTTGGCAAGCCATTGCCGCAGGTGGCATGAGCATAGGCACGAAAGGCATGATGTTGGCAGCAAAGGCATTGGCGCTTACCGCAAGAGACTTGATGCTTGATCCCGCATTGGTTCGTGGGGCTAAAGCCGAATTTGATCGCCGTAGAGGACCTGAATTCAAGTATGAGGCCTTATTGGGAGATCGCGCCCCCCCGCTTGACTATCGGGATTGATTCCAAGTGTCTAGCCAGCGCGGCTTTTGGCTATCGATCCCAATCGATAAGTCGACCCTCATAGCGTTGAACAGTGCGCAGATCCCCGATAGCGCTCGCTACCGCGCGAGTCTTTGAATGTCTTAATTGCTANAATCTGCTGAACGCTAGTTCAGATTTCGTAGCCGTGTGTCATCGTGCTGGAAGATCAGCATCAGTGGCAACGCNTGCCTCGTTGCCTGCAGTAGATCCCCGTTGAAAACCAAGCCATCGAACAACAATAAGTTTTTTGGTTGAATAGTGTTATACATAAGTAATACACTATGTCGCATCAGGGAGAATGAACCAGTCCCAATAGCCAAGTTGAAGGCAGTGACTTTCAACTCGGAAGGGGTCGGGACCCAAGGGATAAGACAGCTGGGCAAAGCAGCTTTTACATAATGGAGGAGAAGCAATGAACGAGCGATACATTCAAGCAGTGATTGTCGGTGTGCTGGTGGGGGGCGCGATTCTTCTTGCCGAAATGATCGACACTGGNAATGTGCAAGGGCCAGCCAATGCTGAGTCCTCATCGGCCAGTTTGGTGTTTAGCGAGTCTGCTGAGCAGCGCGATGCTGTTAATCAGTTAGCGGTCCAATTGGCGCAAATAGAAGCAATGAATGACCCGTCACAGACGGANATGCTTCGCGAACTGTCAAGCGAGTCACCAGCGATGGCGCTATTGGCCGAATTGAAGAGGATCGAAGCGTTGGACGACGCTGATCAGTTGGCCGCGATGCGGCAACTGGTTGGCTCGGAGGAGGCAGCCACGGGACTTGCAGAATTAATGGCACTCACGGCTCTCGAATCCCTAGAAAACGTTCGATTATCGATACAGCTTGACGCTGATGACGCGAGCGATGAGGTATCTATCAACCTGCAACTCGATGTGGATGCTGAGAGGGGTGTGACACCAGATTCAAAAGAAAAGGCTTCATGAGCGCGCGCGATGTCGATTCAGTGGAATGAAAAAGATCCGATTTATGTACAGATCCACCAGCATTTAGTGGGGCTGGTCATAGACGGCGCGATCCAAGAGGGCGATCCGCTGCCATCTGTTCGGGCCATCGCCGAAACACATCGTGTGAATCCGCTGACGGCAAGTAAAGCCATCCAGAGACTCGTTNATGATGACGTGCTGGAGAAGCGGCGGGGACTAGGCATGTATTTGGTAGAGGGTGCACGAGAGAGATTGCTGCAACTCGAGCGAAAACGATTCATTGAGGAGGAGTGGCCGGTGATAAAAACGAAANTGGCGCGACTGGAGTGGTCGCTCAAAGACCTAACGGAGAAAGAGTCATGAATACGGTGTTAGAGGATGCTCTCCTAAAAAACCAGGCGCTCTTGTCGATTCGGTCGCTATCGAAGTCCATCGATGGCAAAGAGATACTGAAGAATGTTCACTTCGATGTACCTCCAGGCAGAGTGGTTGGGTTCCTCGGCCGTAACGGCGCAGGTAAGACAACGACCATCAAGGCGGCTTTGGGGTTTATCGACTACAGCGGTGACATTGAGGTGATGGGACAAAACCCTAAAACCAGCAGACATCGGGTCATGGAGTCGGTTAGCTTTATCTCGGACGTTGGGATTTTACCGCGGTGGTTACGCGTTGATCAGGCGCTCGATTTCATGGCTGCTGTCCATCCCCATTTCCAAGTTGAGCAGGCAAAAGCGTTGCTGGTCGATTCCCAAATCGGTGCGACCGCGCAAATTAGCAGCCTGTCGAAAGGCATGGTGACACAACTGCATTTGGCTTTGGTGCTTGCGCTTGATTCTCAATTGCTTGTGCTCGATGAGCCAACCTTAGGGCTCGACTTGTTGTATCGCGAGGCCTTCTACCGTCAGCTTTATGAGCNATTTCTGAATGAATCGCGATCGCTCCTGATCAGCACTCACCAGATTGAGGAGATCGAGTTCCTGCTCTCCGATCTGGTGATGATTGATCAAGGCCGNATCTTGCTGAATGACAATATCGAAAATATCGCAGCGAAGTACGTGAGTATTGAAGTCGCTCGTGAGTCATTGACAAGTGCCCGAGCGAGAGAACCCATTTACGAACGGGCCAATTTAGCGGGTGCGGTGATGATTTTTGAGGATCACCCCGACACTGACTGGCAATCGCTTGGTCAGGTCCGCCAAACCAGTTTGGCTGAATTATTTGTGGCGCTGGTTGGGGATGCATCCCGAGCGGGCAGCCATCACTAGGAGATAAATGATGAATACTGCTTTAAATAAATGGAGTTATATGGCTCGAAGAGAGCGCTGGGAGCACCCGACACTCTCTTATAAATTACCGCTTGGGTTTGGTGGATTGCTCATTGTTCTGTCACTGATTGCCGTACTTATCGGCGAAGAGCTACTCATTGATCAGGCGGGTAATTGGGAGACTCGGATTCAAATGAATGGCTTGGACGCGGATTTGTCCTCACTCGGAGCGCCCATCGCAAACGCGGGATCTGCAGTCACNATGGGGTTTGGATTGNTTGGCCTGCTCGTTGGCTGGGCTTATGTCCTGTCAGCGTTATACCAGGAGCGAAAGGATCGAAGCATTTTGTTTTGGTTGTCGCTCCCCGTCTCAAATACCGAAACGGTGCTGGCGAAGTGGTTGTATGGCTGGATCCTGCTGCCAATGACTTACTTTCTTATTGGCTGGGTGGCAGGCGGGATCATCGTTTTGATCTCTTCCATCGGTGCCGCTGCGATGGTGTCAGATACCGGACTCGTTGCTGAGGCGATGGCTATCCATGGAGTCGGTTTGGCTAGCCACACTGGAACCATGATGGTTCAGATTGCTTGGATTGCGCCCTTTTTCGCTTGGAGCCTTCTTGTCTCGCAGTGGGCGCTGCGCACCCCGCTCCTTTGGGTGCTTGGCGTCCCCTTAGTGGCTACGTTGGTAGAGAATCTTCTCTTTGACGTGGCTTGGCTGACGGATTGGTTTTGGTCTCGCGCGAATGTCTCGGCGGAAATGATGAGTAGTGAGAGCGTGCAGTCTGTTCAACTAGGGTTGGGGCTGATTGTGGCCGCCTTGATTATTGGCTGCACCATTTGGAGCCGGCGTCTTTGCTTTGATCGATTGCCCTGACCTCCGCTGGCTTTACGAAAANACAGAGGGCGATAGGAGAGCCCTCAGCGGGACGGGTAAAGAGCCTTCAGTCCAAGGAGTAAGAGAGCCTTCAATCGAAATGAGCGAAAGTCTCAATGATCTNGAGTGGCGGTAGCGGTTTGGGTATCCAAGATCTCGAGCATCCTGTCTGCTCGCCTAGAACCAGCAAACGGCAGCAAATGATGGAAACCGGGCCATTGTTGTTTGAGTTTTTGGCTGAGGAGCCACTCGAAGCATCGGGGGCAAAACCGCGAGCTCTTGCGGAATACGCAGACGAGGTGGTGTCGTTGGCAGTTGGGCGCCAATGACTCAGCGCCAATTTGGGATAGGCCATGGGNATTTGAGTGAATTTCAACGCCTGATTGAAGCGATTGACCCCTCGGTGTGGTTGATCTGTGTACAATACGCGCTTTTCGCGGCGAGGATCAGACATGTTTCAAATCCGGACACTTAACAATATCTCGGACAAGGGACTGTCAAAGTTTGACCGTGCGGATTACAACCTTGGCGATGATATTCCTGCGCCAGAGGCGATTCTGCTTAGAAGCCACAAGTTGACGGTAGAGGAATCTGGGGACGCTCTGTTGGCGGTCGGGCGAGCTGGCGCTGGAGTCAACAACATACCTGTTGCTGAACTATCGGACCGCGGGGTTGTGGTATTTAACACGCCGGGCGCCAACGCAAACGCTGTAAAAGAACTCGTGATGGCGGGNCTACTCCTATCCCAGCGGGGCATTGTTCAGGGCATTGATTACGTCAATCAACTCGAGGCCAACCAGGAAAANTCCAACCTCAATGCTCAAGTAGAAGCGGCTAAGAAACAGTTCAAAGGCAGTGAATTGAACGGGCGAACGCTGGGCATCGTTGGCCTCGGTGCCATTGGTTCGATGGTGGCTGATATGGCGCTGGGGTTAGGTATGCGCGTGTTCGGCTATGACCCTGCACTGTCAGTCGAAGCGGCTTGGAGGCTGTCCAGTCAGGTGCAGCGTATGGAAAACATGGCAGCGCTGCTTGCGAAGTCNGACTTGGTGTCGNTGCACGTTCCNGCGCTNCCNGANACCNAAGGNTTAATNAANGNAGAGCAACTCGCACTCATGCANCCCGGCGCTGTTTTGCTCAATTTTGCTCGCGGAGAGTTGGTAGTACCGAGCGCCATTCGGCAGGCCATTGAAGCGGGTCAACTGAGCCAGTACATCTCAGATTTCCCAACGCCAGAGCTACTTGGCATCAATGGTGTGATAGCCACACCGCACCTCGGAGCTAGCACAGACGAGGCAGAAGAGAATTGCGCGATGATGGTGGCAGACCAAGTGATCGATTTTCTTGCCAACGGCAATATCAAAAATTCTGTCAATTTCCCTGCGGTAAACCTTGAGCGAAGTCAGACAGGGTGTCGGATCGCCATCGTGAATCGCAACGTTCCCCGATTGCTTGGGTCGGTACTCAGTATCCTTGCTGACCGAAACATCAATGTGATCGACATGATCAACAAAAGTCGTGACGAACTGGCCTACAATCTCATCGATATTGAAGCGAGCCCGGAAGAGGAGCTCGCCGACGTACTTCGAGCGGTCGATGATGTGATAAGCGTTCGGCTGATTCCATAGCCCTTCAGCCTCGGCTCGGATCAAAGCGGTCGGGTCGAAATTTGTCACGCATGCTTCGCGGCAACGCTCGGGGAGCGCCAGCGATCATCTCCGCAACCGATTCGCCAGCGAGGCTCGCGTGTGTGCCGCCGTGGGAGCCAAACCCTATGGCTGCGAAAAAGCGTACCTCCGAGGTGCCTTCCCGTTCGCCTTTACTGATCGCTGACTGAACACGAAGCCCTCCTTCAAGGGAGCGTTCCAGTCGGTGATCCTCTTGAAGCACTCGTTGATGCGTCAAGCTCTCCCCAAAACCCGGCATCCGATCAGGAAAAGCGGCGCGCAAGCCAGTGTGGTGAGCAATGGGTGTAATCTCTGCGGTCGAGAAGTGGCTAAGTAGGCGTTGCTTTAGGGTTTGCACATCGCTCTCCCTCACATCAATACCTTCATCGTCGAGCGCGTAAGTGCTGCCTACCAAATACTCGTTGGGACTCAGGCGGCTCAGCCCGAAATCGCCTGAATAGAGGTCGGGTAGTTCTTCATCGCATCGAATGGTCATGGACTGCCCGCGGATTGTTTTCATAGACCATGGCAGAAAGCTTGGGGTGGCTGCGCCGGTTGCTAGGATGATGGTATTAGCTTCGATGCCCTCTCCGCTATCGAACAATACCTCCCAACCCTGACCTCGCTCGATGATGCGTGTGACGTGACGAGGCGTGATCTCAGGATCTTGTGGCTTCAGCGTGCCCGCCGTTGGGAATAGCACTGCGTCTCCATCGACTCTCATGAGTGAGACAGGCAGCAATTCAGACAGTCGGTTCATTCGGTCGTGCCGTGTTTGATCAAGGCTTCGCCAGTAGAGCGGCTGCTCGTTAAAATTGGCCGCGTGTTGGCGCACGAAGTAGTGGGCGGCAAGGGAGAAGTTGGCTCTCGTGTCCGGAACCAGTGATAACTGTGGGTAGACGTTGTACGCGGGCTGACAGGATGCTCCAGTGTGAGAGGTCGACGCAATTAATTGATGACGGATGCCGTACCGATCGAGTGCCTCACTCACCCCTATCCCCGCTAGGCCCGACCCTATGACCAGCGGTTCATCCTCTAGATGCTCGCAATTGGTGGGTTTCCATGTCCCACTGTTGGCAGCAAAAAGTAGCTCGCGCTTGTTGCCAAAACCCGCGCGTTTAGTGACTGTGAAGCCGGACGCGCTAAGGCCTTGGCGTAGGCTGGCGGCCACGGAAAAGGAGCTGACGGTTGCTCCGGGTTTGCTGAGTCTTGCGACCTGCTGATAGACGAAAGGGTTGAATATCGCTTGATTGGTTGCGGGCTTAAAACCGTCGAGATACCAGGCGTCCACGGCCGCCTCCATTTCAGGAAGGGCTTGGTTGGCATCCTTAAAGACATAGATCAACCGGATCGAGGGATGGAACCAGACGGTGAACCAATTCGCAATGAGATCAGGGTAAGTCTCAATCATCCGCTCATAAAGCGGGTGGCCCCGCGATCGCCAATATTGATCAAGCGTCTCGCGCGAAATGGGGAATTGTTCGACGGCAAAGTAGTGGAGAATGCCGCTTGGTTTGGCTTTAAGGAACGCCTCAGCCGTGGCGAGAAAGTTGTGGCCAAACCCAAGCCCCAGCTCGACTATCGTGAAGTGTTGTTTGGTTTGCCACCTCGCCGCTAAGTCGTGCTGCCCGGGGAAGACGAACGCTTTTTCCTCAGAGGGATCACCGATGGCCCAATAGTGATCCTCGAAACGCGGACTCGCCGGACGCCCTTCGGTCCATCTGATATCAGCAGGTTCAGTTTGATAGTGCGTCATGCTCGCCGCCAATGGGTCTTGACGCGTCGGTAATCCATTCACTAAACGAACCAGGGTACAAGATTGGCGTTTCGAACCCGGCTAGGATGAGAGCAACTAAATTAATGGTTGCAGTGACGCCAGAGCCACAATAGCAGACGACTTGCTGTGTCTCATCAAGCCCAAGCGCTAAGAAATCCTGCTGTAGGCTATCTACTGGAAGGAAACACCCCTCGTCATCGAGGTTCGCTGTAAAGGGTCTGCACAAGGCGCCTGGGATATGACCCGCCACGGGATCGATGGGTTCAATTCGCCCCAAATAGCGCTCGTGATCTCGCGCGTCCAGCAGGTTAACGTCCGACTCGCCCTCGCTCGAAGCATAATCCCACGCACTGGGTGCTAGCAGCTGCGAATACCGCTCAACTGCCTCAGCGTCGGCGGTGCGTGTATGAACTTCCCCAGGCCCCCAGTCGATGGGGATTGGAACATGCTCTGTCTGCTCTGTCTGTCCACCTGCGGCTTGCCATGCTGCAAACCCACCATCGAGGAGGCGAGAGCGACGGACGCCTAAATGGCGCAGTAGCCACCAACAGCGCCCAGCGAAGCCCGCTTGATGTTGGTCGTAGATAACAACGGGCGTATCCCTATTGATGCCTAATCGCGCGAGCAGCTGGCCCAAAGCCGATAAATCAGGGAGTGGGTGACGTCCTGTTTGTCCAGGCTCGACAGGGGCGGAAAGGTCGTCGTTCATGTGCAGATACAATGCGGAGGGAATGTGACCCTCACGGTATTGCGCTCGTCCCTCTTGTGGATCAAGCAGGTTAAATCGACAGTCGAGGAGCACTGGAGGTGCCTCGTCTTTTAATTCATCTGCGAGCTCGGAGGCTGTTATAAGAATGGTGTGCCTAGCCGCCACTGATCTTCACCTCAAAACCCGCGCTCGAAAGATACGCTTGGACAGCCGTTCGATGATCGCCCTGTAAAAGGATTTCACCGTCGACCACACTGCCGCCGACACCGATCCGTTTTCTGAGTTTTTTGGCAAGGGTTGATAGCGCTGCTGTTTCAAGCACCAAACCATTGATGAGCGTCACGGGTTTTCCGCCGCGACCCTTGGATTCTCTTCTGATGTAGACCGGACCCTGGACTCCAGATGAGCGATTGGCATCGTTGCATTGACAGGAATCGAGGGCCTTCTCACAACGGGGGCAAAGTCTTCCAAGTTCAGTTGAGTAAACGGCCATGGGCTAGCCCTCGCTCAAGATGAACACACCGAGCTCTGGTGTTTGGATGGCGAGTTGGCAGAAATGGCTGAGGTCAAACAAAAATTGGCAGACATCGACCAGTTCTAGGTCGTGACGACCCATCGGTTCAGAGGCTAGCCAATCACCCACAACGAGCTCGTTTTGATCGTCATCGATAGCAGCCATACTCGTGACCATTTCTGCCGAAAGTGCAAAGAGGTGTGGCCCTTGGTCATCGATGGAGTGATCGTATTGCTCATGAGCTAACGCGTCATCAATGAAAAGGCCTGACAACTGCGCGTAGAGAACCGCTCTCGACTCCCTATCAATTGGGCCAGCGGATAGGCAGTATCCGTTGTCCTCAGGCGCATCCTCCATGGATAGCGCCTCGAGCTCGGACCGCGGGCCTAGGATGAACACATCCGCCATGGGATGGTGTCGCTTACTGGGCGCTGACTTGATCGGCCTGCAGGCCTTTGTCTCCCTCGATGACGACAAAGGTCACTGGCTCGCCATCGTTCAAGCTTCTTCGGCCTCGGCCCTTTATATTGCGGAAATGAACGAAAAGATCTTCACCATTTTCTCGGGTAATAAAGCCGTAGCCCTTTTTCGTATTGAACCACTTAACTGTGCCGTTTTCGTAATCCTCATCGTCGAAGTCGTCCTCGTCCGATGCATCAAAGTCCTCCTCATCTTCATCCGTATCGTCATCGAAATCGACTGAGGATGGTCCTCCGAAAAGTGTGGCAACGAGCACTCCGAGGAACAGGATCGCGAGTTTCCCCGCGTCATTTGCAGAACTTGGAAAGCTGAGTCCCGTGCCTTCAAAAAAGGAAAGTGCAACATAAAGAACAAGAGAAAGAATTGCTGCGAGAATGAGTTTNATGGNCATNGTCCGCCTGGATATCGTNAAAAAAATAGGGCTGAGATCATACTGCCTNACGTCAGACGATAAAAGAGTCAGAGGATTNGTTGGGGTTNAGNTGCCCTNATCNAGGCAAGNNAGATAACGCCGAACCGTTTCCTCAAGTCCTANCCACAANGCATCGGTGACTANCGCNTGACCGATGGACACTTCCAACACATTGGGGACCCCATTGATAAACGGAGNAAGATTNTCGAGGTTCAAATCGTGACCNGCGTTGACGCCAATNCCCAACGCCAGTGCTGCTTCCGCTGTGGCANTAAANGGCTGAAGCGCGGANTCNGTNTCCCCACGACTGNCCGCCTCGGCNTAGGGGCCNGTGTACAATTCAATGCGATCAATGCCCGTTTCTGGNGCTTGTTCNAATTGTAANGGGTCGGCGTCGAGGAAGACNCTCACTCTGGCATCGATGTTGTGGAGGCGTTCAGTGAACGCTGTCAGCGTGGTCCCGTTTCCGATGATGTCCCAGCCATGATCGCTGGTCAGCTGAAACGGGTCGTCCGGTACGAGCGTGCACTGGTGCGGTCGCACCGACTCAACCAGTTCAAGAAATCCTGGGTAACCGTTGGCNTCTGCGCCTGCCTCGGGNTTNCCNTCAATGTTAAATTCAATGGCAGGGTAATCTTTTAGAAANTCTGCCAATCGATAAACATCNTNCACCCGAATATGCCGTTGATCTGGTCTAGGGTGCACNGTGATGCCATGGCAGCCTGCGTCGATGCAGGTTTTAGCTGCCTCAACAATGTCGGGAATATTAGTGTCTCGCGCATTTCGAATCAGCGCTATCTTGTTGAGATTGACACTTAGCGCTGTCTTCACGACCACCCCCCAGCATAACGACGGTGGTAAATACGACGACCGAGTAGAAATCCGATCACCACCATAACGACGGTGGACCCGCCACCAATGAGATACCAGCGTTGCTCGATATCTGCTTGGTGAGCGCTCTCGATGCGCCGTAAGGCATCGATTTCTTCGATCAACAGCACATTTTGTTGGGCGAGCCTTACGCGCTCTGACTCGAGCTGGGCAGCGCTTTGGGATAAAACCGTCAGCCGCTGCGTTTCCTCCTCGGAAGCCGACAGCCTCTCCAGGTCTTGCTCATGGCGGAGAGCCAATTCGGCATAGGCTGCGTCAAGCGTGGCGAAATCCTCTCGCAACTGCTGAACCTCCGCTGTGATCGCCGCCTTTTCATTGGCGAGATCACTGAGTTGATCCGCTGCTACTCGCTCTCTGGATAGGTACTGCTGATGAATGAACCCCTCGACTGACTTCCCTTCACTGTCGGTGTAAACCACCCGGACAAAGGGTGAATCGGCCTCCTTTCCGATTAGGTCGAGCTTGGTCCCGCTTGCAAGGCTGCCGGTTGCGGCAGTTGCGTTGGCGCTCGGTGTCGACCGAAGAGGAACGTACAGCTTGTCGTGGATATATACCTCATCCGCAGAAATTGATGGGCCAAGAAGAAGCCCCATCAGTGCCACTGTGGGCGCGTTGATGGAGAAGCTTCGATGGAGGAATAGAGATCTGTCCATGATGAGCCGTGTCGCTTAAGCCTGGGGTCTCACTTGTCTAAATGGAAACACGTCGACTTTCTCGAAGACACCCTCGGTGAAGTAGGGATCACCCTCTGCCCACTCTCTCGCATCTTCTATCGAATCGAAATCTCCAATGATCAAGCTGCCGTGGAAACCCTCCTCATTGGAGGATTCATCCGTGGCCTTGGGTAGGGGCCCTGCAATAAGAATGCGGTTTTCTCCCACAAGTTGGTCGATTCGCGCCAGGTGCTGTGGGCGAACTTCAAGCCGTCGCGCAAGCGCCCCATTGCGGTCGTGACCGAATATGGCAAATAGCATTTGATTATTCCTTTGGCTTCGATGAGAGCTCACTTTGCTCGCCTGGCTCCAGCTGGCCGAGCAAACCAAGCTTGTGCAGATACACCATCATAATCACCGTATAAGTTAGCGTGAGCCCAAAACCGCCAATGAGCTTGTAGGCCATCCAAAAGTCGAGGCTGAAATTGTAGGCAACGAGCAAATTTAGTGCGCCAGCGATGAAAAAACCCAAACTCCAGCCATAACCCAACTTGAACCAAACCTCTCGGGGGAGTGAGAGCTGTTTGCCAAGCAAGAGCTGAAAGAGCGATGTATTTGCGAAGCGCTGAGCACCAAACAACACGCCACAAAAAATCCAATTGACGATCGTTGGTTTCCAAAGAATGAAGGTTTCATCGCGGAACAAGAGGGTAAGTCCTCCTAGAACCCAAGCGGACCAGAGATACAGGTGCGTG
>PBWF01000043.1 GCA_002728935.1 Gammaproteobacteria bacterium
AGCGTTTTCGGCTGTAGAGCGCTTGCGGTGACACAGATTGCGCGCTGGATGTTTCGAGCGGCTTCCAGGTCATCCTCTGATTCAACCAGCACTCTAATAATGACCCATGCGGTCGGTGTGCCAACCGTCACGACCGGCGTATCTGAGTCGAGCGGCGGCGTATTGTGGTCGAATCTGACGGTGACTCGGGTACCCCTGGTGCCGTGATGTCGCCGAGCGATATAGGTCACATGGCTGTAGGCATCAGCAATCATGACATTCCAGTAACGATCGGGTTTGTCCATGGGTGGCACGTCGATGACAAGATCGCCGTGCCGAAGGTCATACCATCCTGAGGTGTATAGCGTGTCGTTGTTCGGCGCGACGATTGCTTTATCTGCTGGTGTGGCTAGCCCCTCAACATGATTAAGCTCGCCAGATCGATGCCGTGAACAAAGATGAAGACGAGTCCGATGGGTTGCCACTAGGGGGTAACCCCAGAGATACGCCTCGGCGGCAGGCGACAGCTTGGCAAGATTGTGGGGAGCGTCTTCCATACCTGTTGGTTTTACTATTTCCAGCGACAAAAGTCTTTCAAGGTTGAGTACCTACAGAGGCTGTCTGCAAAAACAACCACAACCACAAAAACTGTCAGGCCATGATCACTCTCGGGAATTCGAAAGCGGACAGCCAAGTCACAGGATGAAGAGTTGAACTGGACTAAAAACAAGGAAGGCAGTTGCGAGTCAAATGCTCGGGACTGGGCTTTTGGCCGTGACGACGATGCCCCTGATCCAGTTAGGCATCCAAAACATTCGCTTCTTAGCGCGAGTAGACAACACCCCGCGCCGGGCGAGCATGCTGTCTACTTCTTAGCTGCTTCCTGCGTGACACGCTCAATGCTTGGATGCGCTGCCGTACGGCTTAAAAGTTCGACCAGCATAGGGCTGTCACTTAAGAGATCAACTCCAGCGACCCTCGCCATTCCTGCTGCTGGCCCGAGGCAATAGTGCGCATAGAAATCGGCGATGGTCAGCTCGCTACCGCAGGCATATGGGTCACATATCATGAGTCTTTCGACAGCTTTAATCCCTTTCGCGAGATCTCTCCTGACCTCACTTTTTGTCTCATCGCTAACGGGCTGATTAAACAGTGCCTCGGGTAAGCATCGTCTTGCCACAAGTTCAACATCGAGTTTGAGGTGGCAAGCGAGTTCCATGGCTTTAGCGGCAGAGAAAGGGTCGCTTGGTAACAGGCCAGGCGATAGCTGCTCTAGGTAGTTAAAGATGGCGATAGACTCCGACAGAAACTGACCATCGACTTCAATGGAGGGCATCTTTCCCATGGGAGAACGGGCGAGGTAATCTTCAGACTGCGAGGGCGGCGCCTTGATCTCCTCAAATGCTAGTTCCTTCTCTATCAATAATGCTTTGGTGAGACTGTAGTAGTTGCTCATTTTTAAGCCGTACAGTTTGATCATGGGCTGCTCCTTAACCTAGCGTTCGCTAAAAACATTGGGGTCAGCAAGCCATTTTTTTTAATCGAATGCAACGTAACCTGGGCGATTGGCGAAAATCCGGTGGGATGTGCTGCTTCTTGGACTCGCCGCAGTGGGGGCAATGCGATCTCCTAGGGACGGATAGCGTTTTGTTTGATTGACACGTGTATTTCACTTAATTAATGTCGTTCATTACTTTCTGCGCCCCGCTGTGCGCTAGGGACGATCGAGCAGGCGAAGCAAAAACAGGAAGTAAACGTGATACTGCAGCGCGCGTAGGCAAGGTTTGTTATTGAGGCTAGATCAAGGATCGTAATCCCTGGCTAGAGGCCGAGGCCAATAAAAACCCAAAAAAAGGCCAATGAAAAAGGTAGCAATAAGCGCAGGTAGCGATCGCATGTGTGTGATGCACCTAAACTTCTTCAGCTAGGGTGCTAGCAGTAAAGCCGCAGATGCAGAAATCGGAGTAAGAGCAACATGGCTGAGCAATTAGAGATTGACGTTTTTTGGTCTTTTCGCAGTCCCTGGTCCTATCTTGCGACGCCGCGCTTGCGCGAATGGCAAGAGCGCTACTTGCTTAAGGTGAATCTTAGAGTGGTTTATCCCATTGCGATTAGAACGCCTGAGTTCTTTGATCAAGTCCAGCCTCAGTGGTTCTCCTATTTTGGCAAAGACGTGCGCCGAGTCGCTGAATTCCTCAATCTTCCCTTTGTCTTTCCCAAGCCTGATCCCGTCATTCAACTAGTGGACGAAGACGGGCGCAGGCACACGGCACCCGAACAACCTTATATTCATCTTTTGTCGTGGCTTGGAGTGTTAGCTGAGGAAATGGGTGCCGGCATCGCATTTGCGGATGAGGTCTCCTCATTGATTTGGGGTGGAACAAAGGACTGGGATCAGGGTGATCACCTGATGAAAGCTGCAGCGCGAGCAGGTCTCGATCTCTCAGCGATGGAAGAGCGGCTTCAGTCGGAGACTGATCGGCTAGAGGCTGAAATTGTAAAAAACCAGGCCGATCATCATTCGGCTGGTCATTGGGGCGTGCCGACATGCGCCTTTGAGGGCGAGCCATTTTTTGGCCAGGACAGGCTCGACGTGTTGCTTTGGCGATTGCAGCAATCGGGATTAGCGGAAAGGGTGGAGTACTGAATTCGTGGCTGCATCGTGAGACTCGATCACCATGTCATAGGCAATCGGCCCCCAGAGTAGCTGGATATCAGTCTTACCGAGACTCAGGATTGAAGGCTTTTGTGCTCGCCGATACTAATCAGGGCTTATGCCGCTTCATCGGCAGCAAAGGGGTCGGTAGGCGTCGTCTAGACATCTAAATATCGGGAGAAGTGAAATGTTTGATGGTAAGTACACGCTCTGGGGTGGTGAGCACAGTCTCTTTACTCGAAAGCTCGAGGCGATGCTGAATTACCTGGACGTCGACTACGAATTTAGGTTGAAGTCCGAGGAGACCGGACCTACCGTCGAAGGCCGTCTTGGCACGCACTTCATCCCGGGCCTTCAAACGCTGGAAGGCTGGTTCATTCATGACACGACGCCGATTGGATTAATGCTGAATGCGAAATTTCCGGATCGAGCGATAGTCCCATTGACGCCGGTACAAAGGGTTGCGTCCCATCTGTTGGAGGATTGGGCGGATGAATGGTTCGGTCGTTACGCGATTAGCAGCCGGTGGTGCTATCCCCATAATGTCGATCATGTTGCCAAAGGGTTTTATGCCAACCGTATCGGCAAATTTATGCACGAGGGGCTGAGCTCAGAGGAAGAGGAAATGGCGGCCTCAGTGATTATCGAGGTCCGTGACAACTTCGGTCTGAGAGCTTGTGCGAATCGTGGCTGCGGGCCAGACCAAGCGAGCGCGGTACGCGCCGATTTCGAAGCGCTCATGAAAGTAGCGGCAACGCATTACGGTCAGCACCGGTTTCTTATTGGCGAGCGCGCTTGCTTGGGTGACTTTACGTTTGCTGGGCTATTCAAAGCCCACGTTGAGGCAGACCCAGAACCCCGGAGCTGGATTGATCAGTGTGCCCCTGAAATGCTGGGGTATATGAGCAGAGTCTTTGAGTCACGCACAGATGATGCGGATTATCTCTCGGATGATCGTTTGCCAGAGACGCTGAATCCATTCTTTGACCACATGCGCGAAACCTATCATCAATTTCTTCGAGTCTCTGGTGAGGCGCTTGCGGCGAATGAAAAGTGGTGTGAAGTCGACCTCGGCCAGGGCCCAGTCAAAATGAGGTCGCTCAAATACAGCGAAGTTTCCAGATGCCACATTAAAAGTGAAATTGAATCGTTGGGCGCGGAAGACAGAGCCAAGGTCGATAAGGTGCTCGGGCCATTGGGTGTCTTGGAGGCTTACCTGATGCCTTCATTTCTAAAGTCCTGATCTCAAATCGCTGATGATTGACGCGTGAGGAGGAATGAGTTGGGCGTCTCATTCGGCGTAAGTGAAACCGTGGATAGTTATAAGTGGACGGTTCTAAGTGGATGGTTATAAGGGCTATGTGTGGGAGTTAGACATGCGAATATTTGCTGGACTGATGGTGATTGGCTTCATAATCGTTGGCGCTGGGTGTTCAGACTCTGATGTAGTGCCAGAAAGTCATATCTCGGCCCCACCTGAAAGTCCGGTTTCTATCGAGCCTGAGACCGTCGAACAATTTCCGCTCCACACGGCGCTATTTGGTGATCTCCACGTGCACACGAGTTGGTCCATTGACGCTTACGCTGGTGAAAACCGACTTGGGCCCAATGCGGCGTATCGATTNGCCAAAGGCGAAAAGGTAACGCTGCAAACAGGTGAGGAAGCCCAGTTACAGACGCCGCTCGATTTTGTTGCGTTAACGGATCANGCCGAGGGCTTTGAGATGCACCTTCCCTGCACCATGATGCCCGAGTCCCCAGAATTTTCGGTTGAGCGGTGCCAGGATGTAAGATCGGGCGACTTTGATCTTGCCACCATGTTGGATCAGGCTTTCGCNACNGCAGGCGTTCGGCCACAACCAAGGGTTTCTGATATTTGTGGTGATGATGCGCGTTGCAAAGCCAATGAAGTCGATACCTGGCAGCGTGTCCAAGCNGTTGCCAACGCCCACAATACACCTGGTCGTTTCACCGCCTTGATTGGCTACGAATTCTCATCGCTGCTCCCGGAGATGGGGATGCTTCACCGCAATGTTATCTTCCGCGGCGAAGAAGTGACCTCACATGCTATCTCGGCGATTGATGTTAGTAATCAGAAAGAATTTTTCGACCAGCTCGATGCAGCTTGCGAAGCACCCTGTGAGGTCCTGACGATCCCGCATAACACCAATTACTCCTGGGGACTCATGTTCTCCAGGGCCGATGAAGATGGCAGCGCCTTTACCAATGAAGATCTCGAAAAACGGGTCCGCATCGAACGTCTTTTTGAGCTAACTCAGCAAAAAGGCACGTCAGAGAGTCACCTCAGCATTGGTGCAACCGATGAAGACTGTGGGTTTGGCAATATGTTCGAGGCTTGCGAGGCTGAAGGTGACCTACGATGCGCCACTGACCGCTCTTTTTTGCGCAATATCTTGTTAGATGGCCTGTCGTTGGAAGAGGAGCGAGCGCTGAATCCTAACAAGTTGGGCGTCATCGGGTCGACCGATACTCATACATCAGATCCTGGTAACACGCGATCAGGGATTCCCGCGAGATTTAAACCTGCTGAAGGCATTGGTTTTGCGGTTAACCGTCTGCTTGAAGCCGATCATCCAGTAGCTGGCCCTATTCGCCGGTTCTTACCGGGAGGTCTTGCTGGAGTATGGGCGAAGGCCAACACGCGAGACGAGATATTTGATGCGCTGCAACGTCGAGAGACATTTGCCACCAGTGGCTCGCGTCTGCGAATTCGGTTTTTCGCTGGTGACCTACCAGAGGATATTGGCGAGCGGGATAACGCTATTGCCCTCGCCTACAAACAAGGGGTTCCCATGGGAGCAGACCTTGGAGTGAGCGTCTCGCCGAGATTCTGGGTGTGGGCGTCCCAAGATCCCAATGGGGCACCGCTCGACCGCATCCAGGTAATCAAGGGGTGGGTCGAGGACGGTGAGCAGCACCAGCGCGTTCGGGATGTCGTTTGCTCAAGTGGTCGGTTGCCTAATGCTGATGGCAGATGTCCCGCTACAACGGCTTCGGTAGATATCGAGAGTTGTGAACTGAAGGGAGACGAGGGTGCAGCGCAGCTGCAACAGACGTTCACCGATCCAGATTTCTCCCCCGAGCAGAACGCTTTTTATTATGTTCGTGTGCTGGAGAACCCCACTTGTCGTTGGACAACCCTGCTTGCTAATAGCGCAAACGAGGATTTGCCTGCCGACGTGCCTGCCACAGAGCAGGAACGGGGCTGGTCATCTCCGATTTGGTTGAATGCGGGTGATACGGTTCAATCAGGAGCCGTAGTCAGCGCTCAATGACCGGGCGCCATTTTTGCTCGCAAGAGTGGTGTTGCCTTTTTGTTTAGGTTTTAAAGTCTTGTATTCGGGCCAGATTTCAGTACTTCCTTGGCTTTCTCAAGTTGGCCAATACAGAGTATCGTCTCCGACAGACGGCGGCTCCTAGCATCAGAGGATGCCGAACGCGCTTTCGAGTGGTGGCTCCGTATCGTCGATTCAAGATGGGCTGCCAGACAAATCTCAGCCGAAGAGTCTCAAGTGATGTCGTCAGTGATCTGAGCGGAAATCTCGGATCGGTCGCCACAGCACACCAATCAAAGCGGTCGCTGCAATAGAAATAAAACCACCTAGTACCATCGTGTTGCTTGCGCCAATCGCGCCCGCCCAAAAACCGACCCAAATGGTGCCCACATTGTTAGCGGTTTGTGCCGCTAGATACATCAGTGCGAACGCTCGGCCGCGCATGTCATCTGGCGTGGTTAGCATGATCGTCGTCTGCCTTACTGCGACGGTTACGGCGTCTGCTGCGCCGAGCAGTGCGATCATCAAGATACCAAGCCAGAGCGAATTAGCGAGACCGAATCCAAAGAGAATGAATCCGTAGGCGAAGGAGGCATAAAGCACCAGCATCCCCTTCGCGCGAAAGCCCACGAGCGCGAGCGCAAAGTAAGCGCCAGCGATGGCACCTAGCGAGTTTGCTGTGNCGAGCAGGCCTGTGACGCCAGCGCCGCCGGCAAATAGTCCGAGAGCAAGCACAGGCAATATCTCTCGGTAGAACGAGGCTGTGGTGATCCCCGCATCGAGTAAAAATAAGCCTGGCAAAATCGGATGTTTCGAGACATAGCGAAACCCATCCAGGGTTTGCTGGACTTGGGTGGGCTTTGGTTCATTGCCCTCCGATTCAACCTGACCTCGCGCGCTGATAAAAAGTGGTAGTAATCCCGCCGTCAGCGCGNTTAACCCTGCGAGCAAAAAGACTGTGGTCAGACCGGCAGAGAGCGCAACCCCAGCAAACAATAATGGCCCCAAAATAGCGGCGGCGTTTGAAAATGCGGTGTCGGTCGATACCGCTGACATGAGGTCTTTCTTTGGAACAATGATGGGGAGTAGGGCNGACCGAGCCGGTCCTGCGAGCGTCTGAACCCCGGCAAGCATCGCGATGCCGACATACATCATTATAGGTTGCAATAAGCCAACGGCGTTCGCGACACCAAGTGCAACTAAGGTCGCACCTGCTACGCTNTGAGAGAAGGTCATGAGCCGCTTTCTGTCCCACCGGTCTGCCAGTGTCCCTGCCCACAACGTCATTGGTATCTGCACCAATAACTGCACAACGCCAATGAATCCGACCCAATACGCTGACCCTGTTTCATCTAATAGCCACTGCGCGGTGCCTAAAATTCGCATCCAGACCGCCACTGAGCCGAGCATTAAGGTGCCCCATAGGAGTCGGTAGTCGCGATAAAAGAAAGCAATCCAGGGCCCGCGATTAGCGTCATTTTTATTCATTGATTGTTCAATAGACTGACTATCGAGTGGTGAGTGTAAAGGCGTCCTTTGAATGGAAACAATGGATTGCCGTGAGAAGTGTCGGCATGCAGTTTAACGGGGCAGCCTGTGAACGCTACGTGCGAGCGAAGAATTGAGGGAGGTCAAAGCGTTAAGGCGGGGTTAGATGATGTGGAGCTAGTCGGTAACGATGGTCCATAGAGAGGAGTCTCGCAGGACTTTTGTCACCGGAGCCCGCTTAGTGCTCTGCGTGGGTTGGTGAGTGAAGAAGCCTTGACTTACTGGCGAGGCCTAGGGGGTGGTCAAGGCGCCCAAAGCAGGGCGCCTGCAAGACACGGTTAGCCCAGCTTTTTCATCACATCGCCGAAGAGAACCTCATCTGAGGCCAGTTCCTTAGGTTGAGCTAAGGGCTTCGAGATCCACGTTTCGTTGATGAGATCCCGCCAAGAGATGTTGTTGTTAGTTCCATTGCCTCCCCACGAGCCACAGCCCAAGGAGAAGGTCTGGCGCATGCCATTCCAAAGATTGCCGCTATTGGAGGCNGCTTGAGGCTGATTCACCATGACGCGCGATGTCCTGGTAGCGTCAGCGAGTTTCATGATGTTCTCATCACTATTGGAGTAAATGCCGCAAGAGTGGCCCTGTCCTTGATAACTTTGAATGTTATTGGTCAGCTCGATGGCATGATCAATGTCGCTTGCTCGATAGAGCGCCATGACGACGGAGAGTTTTTCGCCAGAGAAAGGGAAGTCTTTGCCCCAACCATCTTCAATGACGATATAAAACTCGGTGGTTTCAGGAACGTCGAGCCCGGCCATGGAGGCAATTTTCTGCGCGGGTTGTGCAACAATAGCCGTGTTCAGGTGNCCTTCATCATCCCAGATCGTGTTGCGAAGCTTTTCTTTCTCTTCGGCGTTACACAAGTAGCCGCCTTTTGCTTTCAACCGCTCAAGCATTGGCTCGTAGATGCTATCAACGAGAATAACGGAGTTATCAGACGAGCAGGATGCCGCGAGATCGAGGGTTTTAGACATGTGAATCTTGGTCGCAGCATCATCGAGGTCGGCCGTGTCGTCCACCGTGATNACTGCGTTGCCAACACCAACGCCCAATGCAGGCGTTCCGCTCGAGTATGCCGCAGTGACCATGGCGCCACCCCCAGTCGCTAGCACGCGATCGCATTGCTGCATCAACTCATTGGTTGTCTCAAGACTAGGGATTTCAATTGCGATGACTAGGTCCGCTGGTGCGCCCATTTTCTCGATAGCGTCACGCATCAGATCGCAGATCTTTTTATTGGTGAGCTTCGCTCTAGGGTGCGGTGCAACGATGATGGAATTTCTGCCTTTGACGGCGTGAATGGCCTTAATCACTGGCGTTGCTTCTGGATTAGTAGAAGGTGCAAGGGCACCGATTACACCCATGGGCTTCGCGATTTTTACGATGTTGCGCTCAGGGTCTTCTTCCAAGATGCCGACGGACTTGTCATCGATGATGTCCATCAATGTTGCTCGCGTCTTGCGCTGGATCTTAAGGAACTTCCCGTCGTAGTTCCCAAGTTGAGTCTCATCAACCGTGAACTGAGCAATCTCTTCGGCGACGCCAGGCTTGGCGACCGCCCAAACCATCGCGCGAATCAGATCATCAACTTGTTCTTGGGTGTAGTGTTCGATCTGCTGCTGCGCCGCGCGAGACCGCTTAATGAGCGCGGCAATTTCTTCTGCGGGCGTGAGGCTTTGAGCGTTGGCACTGTCTGACATAGATGATCTCCGAGCGCGATAAATGTAGTGGGTCGTAGAGTCTACACCGAGTGCTGCAGGCCGCAAAGTGGGGTGCGCATTTACAAATTTTGCCGGTGCGTTGGCTCGCAGTCACTGTGAGGATTAATGACTCGCTGCTCTGCGAGAGCATCTAAAGCGTCCGGAATTGGAGAGTGGTTTTTGTTCAAGCGTATGAACGACTCTTAGGCAGTTGGTTTGCCAGCTTGAATGGGGAGTCNAGCGGGCGCAGCATCAGACTTTCCGAGAAAGTCGTCAATCATGATATCTTCCATCGCTCCTAGTGGACTTGGACGCTGCAAGCCACCATGGTTCCCCACTACTGCCAAGGCGTGCGCAAACATCGTACCCACAGCATAGCGAGAGAGAACTAAAAAAGCAGTGCATAGTCGCCTGTCAAAAATTGGCTTTATGAAGAGTGGCTTGTTGAAAATGGCAGGTTAAAAAAGGCGCTCTTTAGAAAACGGTGCTAGTAATAGTAGGTAAAAGAAATAGCACTAGCGTCTCCAGCGAGAGGGTCCCTAATTCTGCGGGGTGCAATTCGTTGATCAACGCACAAACGCAGAGATAAACGCAACGAAGAACGCATAGACAAACGAATAGATAAACGAATAGATGAGTGCGTGGTTGAGGGTTGCGTGTTGAGTGGCAGCGCGCCTACCCTAGATGCACGGGGTACAACCGCCTTTTAATATCTATCCTGAACGCTGCGACGGCGATTCCGATCAAGCCTTCGCAGTCCGGTGAGGCATAATTGTATGAGTATTTACGATCCTAAAACTTCGAATCCCGATGCATGGGCGAGCTTAGTAGAGAGGCAGAGCAAGGGGCTCACGCCCGACGAATTCACTTGGTTAACTCCCGAGGATATCCCGCTAAAAATGCTCTATACGGCCGAGGATACCGAGGCCTTGCCATACATGAATACGATGCCCGGTATGAGCCCCTATATCAGAGGCCCGCAAGCGACGATGTACGCCGGGAGACCATGGACCATTCGCCAATATGCGGGCTTCTCCACTGCGGAGGAATCCAACGCGTTTTATCGCAAAGCTCTGGCAGCAGGCGGGCAGGGGATTTCTGTTGCATTTGATTTAGCGACACATCGTGGCTACGACTCGGATCATCCGCGGGTTACTGGCGATGTCGGAAAAGCAGGGGTTGCTATTGATTCGGTAGAGGATATGAAAATCCTCTTCGATGGCATTCCGCTCGATAAAGTGTCGGTGTCGATGACCATGAACGGCGCTGTGCTGCCCGTACTTGCGGGTTATATCGTCGCTGCGGAGGAGCAGGGCGTATCGACTGAGGCGCTTGCGGGAACGATTCAGAACGACATTCTGAAAGAATTCATGGTGCGCAATACCTATATTTATCCACCGACCCCGAGTATTCGGATCATCGGCGACATCATTGCGTTTTGCTCGAGCAACATGCCGCGTTTCAATACCATTTCGATTTCTGGCTATCACATGCAAGAGGCTGGCGCGAATGCCGCGCTCGAACTTGCCTACACCCTGGCGGATGGTAAGGAATACGTCAGGACTGCCATAAAAGCTGGACTCGGTATTGATGATTTCGCCCCCAGGCTGTCTTTCTTCTGGGGTATTGGTATGAACTTCTACATGGANATCGCCAAGATGCGGGCCGCGCGGCTTTTGTGGGCAGAAATTGTGGGCGAGTTTGAGCCCACCAATCCAAAGAGCAGCATGCTGAGAACCCATTGTCAGACAAGTGGTTGGTCGCTGACGGAGCAGGATCCATACAACAANATCGTCCGCACTACGATTGANGCGATGGCGGCTGTCTTTGGCGGAACACAGTCGCTGCATACCAATGCGCTGGATGANGCCATCGCGCTGCCGTCCGACTTTGCAGCAAGGATCGCTCGAAATACGCAGCTCGTCCTGCAGGAAGAGACCGGAATTGGTCAAGTTGTTGATCCGTGGGGCGGCTCCTACATGATGGAATCGCTCACTAACGACATTGCAGAAAAGGCAAGGGAGTTAATTGCTGAAGTGGAAGCAGCCGGAGGCATGGCGAAAGCGATTGAAACCGGCCTGCCAAAACTCAGAATTGAAGAGGCCGCGGCTAAAAAGCAAGCGCGCATTGACCGCGGTGAAGACGTCATCGTAGGGGTCAACAAGTATCTGATCGACGAGCAGGATGCAGTTGATATCCTTGAAGTCGATAATGATGCGGTGCGCGAGTCGCAAATCGCACGGCTTCATTCGGTTCGCGCTTCCCGAGATGAGGCAAAGGTTCAGGCGAGCCTTGCCGCTTTAACGACAGCGGCAGAGAAAGAGGAGGGTAATCTTCTAGCACTAGCGGTTGAAGCGACCCGGCATAGAGCAACCGTCGGTGAGATTTCAGATGCGCTAGAGCAGTGCTTCGGGCGGTTTGTAGCCAGTGCACAGACGGTTTCGGGAGTTTATGGTTCAGCATACGAACAAGACGAAAGCTGGAAACAAATTGCAATGGACATAAACAGCTTTGTTGAACAACACGGTCGAAGGCCGCGTCTGCTAGTCGCGAAAATGGGACAAGACGGGCACGACCGTGGATCCAAGGTCGTCGCTACTGCCTTTGCGGATGTGGGTTTTGACGTTGATTTATCGCCAATGTTTGCAACACCCGAAGAGGTGGCGAGGCAGGCGGTCGAAAACGATGTTCACATCGTTGGTGCCTCCAGTTTAGCGGCTGGCCACAAGACATTGGTTCCCCAGTTGATTGAGGCGCTGAAGGCCGAGGGCGCCGATGACATTATCGTTATTGCTGGTGGTGTAATTCCGCAGCAGGACTATCAATACCTCTATGACGCGGGCGTCAAGCTAATTTTTGGCCCCGGCACCCACATCCCAGATGCTGCGAGGCGAGTGCTCGATGCCGTCAACGCCGTCAGCTGAAGCGATTCTCTCTGGTGATCGTAGAGCGCTCGCGAAGGCGATTACTCTGGTCGAGAGTGCCCGCCCGCAAGATCGCAAGGCGAGCCAAGATCTACTGAACGAATTATTGCCACATACCGGGAACAGTATTCGAATTGGTATCACCGGGGTTCCGGGGGTTGGTAAGTCGACGTTCATCGAGTCCTTTGGTCAGACGGTGATCGGCGACGGTAAAAAGGTTGCTGTATTGGCAGTCGACCCCAGCTCTCCAGTTGCTGGCGGTTCGATTCTTGGTGACAAAACGAGAATGGAGCAGTTGTCTCGCGAGACGAACGCGTTCATCAGACCCTCCCCAGCGGGCAAGGCATTGGGCGGTGTCGCCCTAAAAACCCGTGAATCGATGTTGCTGTGTGAAGCGGCAGGGTTTGACGTGGTGATGGTTGAGACCGTAGGCGTTGGTCAGTCAGAGCATCAAGTCGGGAGCATGGTCGATTTTTTCTTGATCCTG
>PBWF01000044.1 GCA_002728935.1 Gammaproteobacteria bacterium
AGTCGAACGCCTACTCGAGCAACGCCCTTTGGCGCCGCTTGAGCGCGACCAGTTGCTGGCGGTGGTGGAACAGCTGCTTGCTAGTGGTTGGCACGGGTGGGAGGCCGCAGGCGCTTTTCTAGAGGCTTTGCGTCAGTCAGCGGATCACTTCGGATACAAGCAAATGATCGCTTGGGGCGAGGCTTCAGCGCAGCTCGGAGGTGTGAGTTTTGAGCCTGTTCGAGCTTTTTGGGAACTCCCCTTGCAACTGACTGAGGAAGCGAGCGCCGGAAGGGTCGATCGAGTGCTATCTCTCGCCTGTGCCACGCAGAGTGCGTTTAATTACGCATCGCAATTGCTGGTGCGGGTCATTGGAGCGTCTTCAGCGAGAGCCATTGCCGCTTCTGGGCCTGCCTTTGACGCGTGGCTGAACCTGATGCTCATTGCCGTCCAAAATAATCGAGATTTACTAGAGCGGCTGTTGGATCATGATGGGCCTGAGACTCTGTGGGAGCGCATCGATGGTTTAGGTGACCACCGAGCCCAGGCGAAGATCTCGATGCTGGACTGGATGCTTCGGCATCGGTTCGAGGCGAATCAGTTGGACGAGGAGTGGTTTGCAAGCCTCCATCATCTACTCACACTCGGTGAGAACCTTGATGGTGTGCTGGTGGGGCTTTCTCGCCTGCCGTTAGAATACACTGCGCAAAACACACTTAAAGCACTGATGAGTAACGCAGAATCCATGTTGTCTGCTGAGCTCGTGTTGCAGCATGCGGATCGTCTGCCACTACTCGATGAAAAGCTTTGCCTCGCCTGGTTTGCTCATGGACACTCCCTCGCCTTGGGAGGGGAAGAGCGGAGCATGGCTTATTTCAGTCTCGAATCTGCTGAGTCCGTCGATTTCCTAGAGAGTCTGCAAGGATTAGTCCGCTTAGACGACAAGCGTCGTGTATTCGGTTTGTTTGCAGAGGCGATTTCCGGAGAGACGTGGCAGCTGCATTCGACCGGCGAGCAATGGGGCGTGCAGAAGCGATCGGGAAATAGCTCGAAGACAGATGTGGAGAACGACCCTAGGACGGTTTTGCTGCCCGAATGGATCGCTTTCGTCGGGGACCATGCAAGTAACGAGCGGATTTACCTCCACACGATGTTGCAACGCGTTGGTTGGCAACAGTTTGGGTTTGAACAATCTCTCAATGAAGTCGGTAGCCTGCTAGCAAGCTTTGCTGACCGTCAGCTTGCGCTTGATTTACTCATTCTGATTGAGGGCCATCGAGTTGATTGGTGTTGGCAGCACAANCTCGATGGTNTTCGGGNNTGGATGCCAAACACNNTNATGCAAATGGCNCAGCAAGTTCGNGCTCGGGACAGCGCGNTCCTTTNCGCCCTTGAGCTGGCNCTGCTGCTCTCTGGNCATGATCAAGTAAGGCTTGATCAACTTGAGTTCGCTAAAGGCGAGATCGATCGCGCATTGAGCGAGATCCTGCGGCCACTTTCCGCGGCAGAAACAACGTGGACGGACTCGGTTGCGGCATTGCGGCAGCTCTATCCGCTCGTTGAGTNCGAGCGTGCGCAAGGGCTTGTGGAATGGCTTCGAGAGGTGCCGCGGACCAAGGTCGCTGCGGATGAATTGGGTTCGCTAGTGCCAATCTTTGACGAGGAGATTCCGGATCAGGCCTCGGCATCCGAGCAAGGAATAGAATCTAGCCTACCCGTTGACGCTAGCCAGCTTGATGTTGAATCAATGAGCGAGCACGACCTCCCAGGGGGTGAAGGTCAATTTATGACTGAGCTCGATGAGACGCCAGAGATCATCGAAAAAGAGGAGACGGAGTCGGCGGCTGAGAGTGGGCTAGTTGGCAAAGTAAATACGGCGAAGGCTCATCGCATAAGAGAGCAGTATTATGACGAGTGGGATTACAAGATCATGGACTACCGGCGCCGCTGGTGTCGCCTCGTTGAGATTTTGGATCCTGATGAGGATTTGAACTTTTACGAAAGTTCTATTCGAGACCACGCTAAATTGCAGGCAGCCGTTCGCGCGCAGTTAAGTCGGCTCAAACCGGAGTTATTGGTTAAGCGAACTGGGATGATTGACGGCGAGTGGCTAGATCTAGAGCGGGCGATCGATGCAGTGATCGATCGAAAATTAGGACAAACACCATCAGAACAAATCTATATTCAATCTCAGCGTAGAGGGCGCGATGTTTCTACCCTCTTTTTGCTCGACATGAGTGCGTCAACGGATGATCGAATCAATACTGAATCCCAGGGCGAGGCGCCGGAGTATCACGATTTTGACTGGGACGATGNCTATGTGTTTGTTGAACCCGAGGGCGACCGAATTATTGATCTAGAGAAACACGCCGTCATACAGATGTGCGAGGCGTTAGAAGCGTTTGGCGATGCTTATGCGGTGGCNGGATTCAGCGGTTACGGTCGAGACCAAGTGGAATACTTTCAGTGTAAATCGTTTTCCGAGCCGCTGGACTCGCAGAGTCGGGCACGTATTGGAGGGATAAAAGCCTGTCGCAGCACCCGCATGGGGCCGGCNATCCGACATGCAGCACAGAAATTACAGGAGACCGATTCACGAATAAAAGCCCTCATCATGATTAGCGATGGTTATCCCCAGGATCATGATTACGGGAATGACAGAAACGACAAGACCTACGGAATTCACGATACAACGAAGGCGCTCGTAGAAGCAAAGAAACTGGGTATTCAAAGCTTTTGTTTGACGGTTGACCCATCCGGTCACGATTATTTAAGACAGATGTGTCCCGACAGGCAATACATGGTCATTCAGGATGTGACTCAGTTGCCAAGCGAGCTGTCNAAAGTCTATCGAAGTCTGACGGGCTGATCTCTTAATGTGGACTCATCGCCCTTGCCAAACCATTTTGCTTGATTAGCTTTTGGGGAATTGACTATGCAGCTCACGCCATTTCATCTTGCGATTCCGGTTCATGATCTTCAGGTGGCAGCTCAGTTTTATGAGGGTANCTTGGGGTGCACGCGCGGCCGTGAGGAAACACACTGGATCGACTTTAATTTGTTTGGTCATCAATTGGTTTGCCATGAAGTCAAAGGGTTTCGTATCGAGGCGCCTCAAAACCCGGTTGATGGTTATGGAGTTCCCGTGCCTCACTTTGGCATTGTGCTCGAATTGAGGGATTGGCGCTCCCTTCGGAATCGGCTGAAGCAGGCGGAGGTGTCATTTGTGATTGAGCCATACATTCGGTTTGAGGGGTTGCCGGGGGAGCAAGCAACCATGTTCTTCCGAGACCCTTCAGGGCATTCGCTGGAATTTAAGGCGTTTAAGAATATCGAGACGGAACTGTTCAAACGAGATAATGCTAATTAGTGGTGTCTACTTTTGATTGCTCGTTCTCGAAAGTGGTAGGAAGTTTTCGAGAGAGATCGTTTGTCGCAGATCAACATTGGAACAAGCGCGAACAGTGAAGTGCAATCGTAATGTTGGAGTACTTGAGGTCATTGTGAGCGCCTTGGAGCCCTTTGAGAATCGCGCATGAATCACAGAGCAGGCTACTTATATTTGGCAGGCCTCGTGAGTTTTGTTGCCCCGACGGGCATTCAAACGGTTCTGTTCCCCTGGCTGGTCGTGGTTTTGCTTCAGGAGACGCCTGAGCGTTTGGGCCTTGCGCAGATGAGTTTGCAGGCACCGATCATGCTCTTAATAATCACGGGTGGAATTTTCGCTGACCGGTTCAATCGGGCTAATATTTTATCGTTATGTCACCTGCTGGCTGCGGTACCACCGCTGCTTTTATCGGTAGTCATCGCTCACGACGGTCTGAGCTACGGTCACCTGATTGCATACGGGTTTTCCATTGGCCTAGTCACGGCNTTCGTCCAGCCCGCTAGAGACGGGATGCTGAGTGAACTTGCCGGAACTGGTCTGCAGCGAGCCGTCACGTTGGTGATGGGGCTTAGCTTCGGTGGACAACTGATTGGATTTATAGCGGGAGGCATGGCTGACTCGGTAGGGGCCGTATCATTGTTGCAACTGCAAGCTGTCGTCATTGCCTCGGGAGCTCTTGTCTCATATCCGCTTTCCCGAGCCTCTGGTGAGAAGCGAAAGGCCCCTCGGCAGGCAAAGCAAGACACTGGGTTTTGGGTCGGCTTGAAGCTCGTCCGAGAATCACTCGTGATGCGCCCAGTGATCCTCTTGGTATTCTCAATGAGTTTCATGTATGGGGGCGCTTACGCGGTCTTGGTCCCTTTGATGGCAAGGGATGTGTTCTCGAGTGGGGCGGAAGAGCTTGCTCAATGTTTTATCGCGTTTGTTCTAGGGACTGTGGCCATGACTCTGATTCTGGTCTCAAGACCCGAAATTAAGCGGCCGATGAATGCCATGCTGCACGGTCTGGTAGTCGGGGCGGCATGCCTTTTGTTTGGGTCGCTCGCCAGTGAGTTCATTTGGTTCTTAGTCGCGATATTTGNCTGGGGAATGTGCGGGACCATTCCTATGAGTATGAGTCGCAGCATTATTCAGAGCGCTGCGCCCGCGGACTACCGAGCGAGAGTACTTGCTGTCTACTCGCTGGCGAATTTAGGCGGTATGCCGCTTGGTGCCGCATGTTGGGGCTTTATTGCCGGTTATAGGGGGTCGCAAGAAACGATGTGGATCGTAGCGGGCACAATGACCTTTATTGTGTTGCTCTATAGAGGNTTGAGAGCGAGGCAAGGTCTGCCTGAGCTGCACTCAAGCGTTGGCTGATGTCTGTGTTCGATAGCGTGCTAGATCCATAGGAAGAGGATAGAGTCAGCGTTAGCGGATNACATGGAGATGCTTTACGGGATTTCCCCGAAATCTGAAGAGGGCCTATGCCATATGCCTCGAAGTGGCGGGTTTGATTCATTGCCCAGAAGCAATAATGAGCAACAGCTTGAGATGGACTAAGAGAGCGAGCACTGAAACAAGCGCAAGTGGGTATAGAGTCCAAGGTCACTGCGCCTATTTATTGCTTGTTAAGCGAAACTCAACGATGGTTTTGCAGGACGAATTAGGCGACATAAGGGGCTTGGCTCGTCGCGCTGCGTAGCTCAAGAAGGAGAGACTGTATGGGTGAGAGAGTGCCAATTGAGTACCGGGGGACCTTCAACGGGACTGACTTGTGCTGGTTTGAATGGGGGGAACCCAAGGCGGGTGAAACGAGTTTGCTCTTAGCGCATGCCACAGGCTTTCACGCTCGCTGCTGGGACCAAGTCTTACACCGCTTGGATCAGCATGCCGTGGCTGTTGAACTTCGAGGACACGGTCGAAGTTCAAAAGATGGGCCCTTCGATTGGAACCTGTTTGGCGATGATTTAGCTGATTTTGTTGCGCAGGTCATGGTTGAACGCACGTTGGCTATCGGTCACTCGATGGGAGGGCATGCGATCATGCAGGCTGCGCTCGTCCGTCCGCAGTATTTCAGTCAGTTGCTGCTCATCGATCCCGTCATCATGTCGCCCGATATTTATGCCTCGGCAGAGCACGAGCACAGCCAATGGGTGGATGAATCCGGTCTTCATCCAGTCGCAAGGCGGAGAAATTACTTTGAATCAGTCGATCAAATGATCGAAAACTTTCTAAGTAAAGGGTCCTACGCGCTCTGGCAGGGAGACGTATTGAGAGATTATTGCGAGTGGGGCAGCGTTCCTGCTGAGGATGGCATCGGGCTACAGTTGGCTTGTCCTCCGAGTGTGGAGGCTGCGGTGTATATGGGGAGTTCAAAGGCGTCATTGATCGACCGGCTCAGTGAGCTCACCATGCCGGTGCGGATCATGCGTGCTCGGCAGCGGGTTGGCGAGCGCGGAGCAATGGATTTTAGTGCTTCGCCAACCTGGCCGGAGCTGGCCGAGCGCTTGCCGATGGGTACTGATCAATATTTGCCGGAGCTGACGCATTTTATTCCAATGCAGGCGCCAGACCTGGTTGCAGACACTATCATTGAGTTGCTCGCGTGATGAGTCGCCTTGCCGTGACCATGGGTGATCCGGCAGGCATTGGTCCTGAGGTGTTGCTCAAAACGCTCTCGTCGATCCCAGGTGAAACAGACGAACTAGTGATTATAGGCTCTAAAGCGTGGTTAGAGCAGACAGCAGAACAACTCGGGTTACCCATTCCAATCTGGTCCGAGGTTAACTCCCTAGAAGCATTGGGCAGCGTTTCAAGCCTCGCGATCTACGATCCAAGCTCGATCGATTCAGAGCAAATCCAACTGGGGCACGCGACTGAGGCTGGGGGGCGAGCCTCAGTTCAGTACTTCGAGTCGGCAGTGAAAGGGTGCATGGGTGGCTCGCTATCTGGGGTCGTCACTTGCCCAATCAATAAAGTTTCCGTGCAATTGGCAGGATATGTCCAAGATATTGGCCATCAAGAAATCCTAGCGCGACTAACCAGTGCCCGACTAACAGCAACATTGCTGATGACGCGAGGCTTGAAAGTCGTTCACTTATCGACGCATCTCTCACTCGCCGAGGCTGTTCGCTATGTTAAAAAAGACATCATCGTTTCGAAATCCAAGTTAGCGCTATCCGCTCTGAAAGCCTGGGGGTATTCGTCGCCCATTCTNGCGGTAGCGGCCCTCAATCCTCACGGTGGTGAGGGAGGGCTGATTGGGCAGGAGGAAATCGAAGAGATTGGGCCCGCTATTGAAGCACTATCGNGAGAGGGGCGCGCTGATGTCAGAGGCCCCTTTCCAGCGGACTCTATTTTTAATCGGGCCATCGCGGGCGAGTTTGATGCAGTGCTGGCGCTTTATCACGATCAAGGGCATATCCCGATTAAAGTGAAAGATTTCGAGCATAGCGTGACCGCAACGCTCGGTATTCCCTTTGTACGAACGTCGGTAGATCACGGCACCGCGTTTGACCTGGTCGGCAAAGGCATTGCGGACCCAACGAGTCTGCGAGAAGCCATTCGTGCGGCTCGCTTAATGCTGAATCGACGCTTACCTGATTTTTAGCGGCAGGTTAATTTGCCTCTGCGCCGATATTTCGAGTTTGACAGTCGCCCAACCTCCAGGATGATTACCTCGCTAGTGCTTCAGCACTGGCTGGGGGTAGGAAGAAAAGAGGAAAAGAGAAAGAGAGAAAAGGAGAGGATCATCAGATCACGTGAGTCGATTAAGGCTCGCTCTGCGTCATTTGAAGGGCTTTGAGTACCTGCTCCGAGGCGAGCTTTTGCTCGGCTCCTTCCTGACCACTTTCGAACGCCCACTGCATCACTAAAGCATTAATCGGCGCGGCTAACCCGTTCGTGCGGGCTAATTGGCATATCTCACCGTTAAGGAAGGGCGTTTCCAAGCTCGATAATCCTCGAGCCTGGCTTTGCCATGTCGAACTTCCGCCTCTAGGCGCGCCTTCGACGTCGCCTCGTTGAACAAGGTTAAACCGAGGTCTTGACTCCTCAACAGAGGCACATTCATGTCCCGCAGCTTGAAAAACGGTCAGAGCCTCTGTTCGTAACAACCGCATAATCTCTCGACTGTGCTCACGATCAGAAAGGAAGAGATCAAGAGCGTTGCCAATGTTCTGTAGCAACTTAGCATGTTTCAGCGCCATGGTACGTGGGCTTGACTCGCTGGAGAATCCTGACTCAGTGAGGGCCGATGTGACTTGCCGTGTGACGCCTTCTTCCGATGCAGGACTGACGCCCCAAGCATCTAGTAACCCGCCGGGCGTAGTCGCGGAGTGGATGACCTCGCCCGCGGTGAGATAAGTCGCTGGAAGAACCACTAGCATTGCGTGGACTTGGGAGAAGTAGCGTTGTGCGAGCGCCTCATTCGCAATGCCATTCTGAGCGCAAAACAAAGGATATTGATCGCCTACGGTAGCGTAGAGCGTTTCTAACGCTTCCGCACTGTCTTGGGCCTTCATAGTGGCAATAACGACGCTATCGGCTTGCCAATTCACCTGGTCTGGGTGAGTAACACANGGAATCTGGAGCAGCTGGTCGCGCGTTGGATCTCTATACCGCAGCCCCTTCTTACGGATGACCTCCGCGTGATTGCCGCGTGCGATCAAGGTGACGGGATGTCCCGTGATGGTGAGCCTCGCGCCAATGGCTCCTCCAACAGCGCCAGCGCCATACATCACAAAATGCACGCAAATCTCCTCTAACAAGGAGAGCATGATAACGGAATTGCGCTTCGATTGAGATCGATGCTTTGAATCCTTGCGCTCAGCTAGACTGGCGACTTTGTAGGACCGGTGCTAGGTTGCTCCTGTGGACTGATGGAGACGAGGTCATGTCGCTGATCACTTTTCGTGCCGACACTAAGCGATGGTTGGAATCCAATTGCCCGCACTCAATGCGGGGAATGACATCTGAGGATGACACTATCGGTGGCGGTAAACGACAACGATTTGATAACCCCGAGGCTAAGGTGTGGTTAGACGCTATGGCCAAGAAGGGATGGACAGCTCCGACTTGGCCAGCCGAGTATGGGGGTGGCGGATTGACCGTCGACGAGGCCAGAGTGCTTCAAGAGGAGCTGCTCGCCATTCGAGCGAAACCTGCCATTCAAGGGATGGGGTTTTCGATGATCGGGCCAACATTGCTCGACTTTGGCACGGAGGCCCAGAAGGCAGAGCATCTTCCTAAGATCGTGAGCGGTGAGATCAGATGGTGCCAAGGATATAGCGAACCGGGAGCAGGGTCTGATTTGGCCTCCTTGCAGACTCGCTGTGAGGATAAAGGCGACTTCTATCTTGTTAATGGACAGAAGGTTTGGACCTCGGGTGCCCAGTATGCCGATTGGATATTCACGTTGGTGCGTACCGACCCAAGCGCGGGCAAGCACGATGGGATCAGCTTTGTCCTCATTGACATGGATCAGCCTGGAGTCTCGGTCAAGCCCATTCGTCTAATCAGTGGTCAATCACCGTTTTGCGAGACGTTCTTTGATGATGCCCGATGCGAGAAAAACAACCTGGTTGGTCAATTGAACCGAGGGTGGACCGTGGGAAAGCGGCTGCTGCAACATGAACGGAGTTCGATTTCTGGGCTGGCGTCGGGCGGTGCTAGGGGGCGGTATGATCACTTCGGGTCGTTACCTCAGTTAGCGAAAGATCACCTTGGCATCGAGGGTGGGCGCATAGCAGACAGTGATTTGAGGCAAGAGATCACGCAAAACGAAATGGAACAACGTGCGTTCCAACTGACGCAACGCAGAGCGAGCCAGGAAAGCCAAGCTGGGGGTACGCCGACGTTTTTGACCTCTCTCTTCAAATACTACGGCTCAGAGCAGGGGAATCGCCGCATGGAACTGCAGCTCAAACTGATGGGCACCCAGTCTTTGGGATGGGAAGGGGACGCCTTTGCTAGTGATGAACTCGCCACTACTCGCACCTGGCTTCGGTCAAAAGCCAGCACCATTGCGGGTGGTACATCGGAAGTCCAGTTGAATATCATTGCTAAGCGGGTATTGGACCTGCCAGATGCCTGATTTGGCGAGTGAGAGGCATAGACAACGATCTTCATTCAAGGTGTAATGCATGCCGGATTGGGGGTTTCGAATCCTTACGTGAGCCTTAAGCCACGTCAGGATATCGGTGCAAGGCAGCGATGAGTCGTTGCAAGTTCGCCCAATCTGATTAGAGGATCGAATCGAACGGTTGGTCCGGTCGATGGTGCAAGGCNCATCAACGGTTTACGGAAGAGCGGGACAAGTTTCAGAGGGAGAAGAACATGGCATTGGTGCTGAACGAAGAGCAAAACATGCTCAAGGATGCGGCGAAAGATTTTTGCACGAGTAACACGCCAATCACACAACTACGTAAGCTCCGAGACGACAAGAGCGACCTGGGTTTTGATCAAGCAACCTGGCAGCAAATGGTCGAGCTGGGGTGGGCAGGCATCATTATCCCTGAGGACTTTGGTGGGCTAGGGTTTGGCTACACGGGAATGGGTGTGGTGCTCGAAGAATGTGGTAGAACACTCACTGCCTCGCCGCTCTTTGCGACCGCATGCCTAGGAACGAGTTGTATTATTGAGGGTGGTTCAGATGACCAAAAAGCCTCGTTGTTGCCACAGGTGGCGTCTGGAGAATTGTTATTGGCATTAGCGCTAGAAGAGGGTGCTCATCACAACCCACTCGGCGTTACTGCAACCGCAGAGGTTTCAGGTACTGCCGCGAAGGTCACCGGTTCTAAAAAGTTTGTGTTAGATGGACATGTTGCCAACAAATTGATTGTTGCGGCTCGCTCGGCAGGCGCGGCAGGCGACAGTGATGGCGTGACGTTGGTACTGATCGACCGAGATGCCCCGGGTGTAAGTGTCACCCGAACCATCATGGCGGACTCTCGAAATGCGGCCAATATTGAATTAAACGGCGCTGAGGGTGAGGTGCTTGGTGCGGCGGGAGAGGGCGGCGCGGTCCTCGAGCGAGCACTCGATGTAGGCCGCATTCTTCTCTCGGCCGAGATGCTCGGTGGCGTGCAAGAGTGTTTCGAACGCACCGTCGAGTATNTNAAAGTGCGAGAACAGTTTGGTGTGCCNATTGGGTCTTTTCAGGCGCTCAAGCACCGCGCTGCGCAAATGTTCTGCGAGGTAGAGCTGTCCAAGTCGGTTGTTCTCGAAGCCCTTTCAGCGCTGGATGAGCAGTCTGACGAGATTGCAGAGCTCGCGAGTCTGACGAAAACTCGACTNAACGATACCTATAACCTAGTATCCAGTGAAGGCGTTCAGATGCATGGCGGCATCGGCATGACCGACGAGTACGAGATTGGATTCTTCATGAAGCGATCTAGAGTATGTGAGCACGCGTTCGGTAATAGTGCCTACCATCGAGATCGGTACGGCGTGCTGCAAGGGTACTAGCGGTCCTTTAGCGAGAAGACAAAGAAACGTTTAAAAAAACTTCGAGGCGGCGGCCTGTCGCCCTTGGCCTATGGTGAACCGGTCAGAAAAGCACCAAGTGGCCGCCGAAACATTTTTGTCCGAGTGGCGCCAGTCAAACCAGGGTTACGCTGCCAGGCGGACTCATATTACAGATCCCTGAAACTGAGCGACGCCCCCTCTATCAGCGTGACTACGACTTGTCTGTATTGGCTGACCACAAGAGAGCGACGTTAGGGTTTTACAAACAGCAGCGTAAAACGATCGGTATTACCGGTGACGCTTGCCCGACCTACCTCATATCGCAGTTCATCATCGGGGCGGTAGTGAAGCGTGCTGAAATCGACCAGCTGGAAGCCGGCTTCTTGAATTTCCTTGATCACCAGNACNGGGTCGATGCGTCGCCANACNTCGCTGTGGTCTGGTTGCATGTGTCGTCTTGTGTGGTCGATCACNCCGTAGAGACCGCCTTTTTTCAGCGAATCGAACACAGCCTGGTTAAGATTTTTACGTCCCTCGGCCGTGAAGTTATGCTGATTCCTAAAGGTGACTACCATGTCCAGCTTTTTCACCCCAAAACTGAATGGAGGAACGTTCATCTGGCGCGAGCCCTCTGGGCGGCTAATCCTCGCCCGGTCAAAGGGAATCAAGCTCATGTTTTCAAATCCTGACTGGCCTTCGAGGGCGTTGGCGGCGCGTTCCGCAAANATCGAGAGGTAAAGCTGGCCGTTGTCGTTTAAAACGGGTGCGAGCAGTCTCGTATACCATCCACCACCGGGCATGAGTTCGAGAACGCGCATGTCCTCCCTAAGACCCAAAAATTGCAGAGTCTCCAGGGGCTTGCGATTTTTGTCTCTAGCTCGATCTGCGTCAGGACGCCTTTCGTCTGCAATGGCGCTTTTGATTTTACCAGTGGTGCCAGCATCTGTTTCAGCAAAGACCTCGGTTGCTAAGAGTGAGGAGGCAAGAAGAGATAGCGCTAGCAAGGGTGAATGCCACATATTCGGAGTCCTGAAAATAACGAACACGTAGTTTAGGCAGACGGGTTAAGGTTTCGCAACGCCATGCCAGCAAGGTTCTTCAGCGTCATAGCTAAATAGACAGTGTATGCTGGCTTCAAGACAGCAAGGGAGAAACCAATGAAGTTACGACAGATCGCAGTAGCGGCAGACAATCTTTTGGCTTCCCGCAACGCATTCATGTCGCTGGTCGATGCCCCCGGTGATTTTACCGACCCCGGGGTTGGCGAGTTCGGACTTGCGAACTCTGTTGTCGCACTTGGTCATTCTTTTTTTGAGATCGTCTCGCCCACGCAGCCTGACACGGCGGCAGGGCGAATGCTAACCCGACAGAACGGAGATTGCGGTTACATGCTGTTATTTCAGGCTAGTGACATTGAGCCTGTCTCGGAGCGAGTTGAGGAGATGGGAATCCGTAAAATNTGGGAAGCGGAGCGTCCTGAAGTGAGTGCTTTTCACCTTCACCCCAAGGACGTAAGTGGAGCCATTGTATCGATTGATCAGATGCGCCCACCGGAATCCTGGCTATGGGCGGGCCCAGACTGGCAAGCGAATCGGTCACGCCTTGTCGGTGATTTGCAGTCAGTCTCAATCGAGGTGAATGACGCAGAGACAACAGCAGGTCGCTGGGCCTCGCTGCTCGATGTTCCTTGCAGGATTGATGGCGACTCCCCGGTGCTAGATCTTGAAGATGGCCAAACCATCCGTTTTCTGTCTGAAGCTCGTGTCTCGCCACGCGGTCTTTGCGCTGCGAGATGGCGATGGCTAGGCGGTGTAGATACGATACCCGCGCCACAGGTTTTTTGTGGCGTCGAGCTCGTCTTTACTCGAGACAACTGAATCGAAAGGGCGAAGCGGGTTATGCCAGGTTGGCCGCAAGGCTCGATAACGCGATACCGCGTCTGGCTTGCCTGATAGTGTGGCGATCATGNCCATTCGTCAGGTAAACAAAGCTCAGCTCGGTTTCTGGATCTACCCAGGCAATTTGTCCTCCCGCTCCATTGTGCCCAAAGGCCCCTTCACTGACACCATGACCAAACCCTCTTAGGTGNGCATCTTCTTTCCCCGCGATTACTATCCCGAGGCCCCGCAGCACCGGATACCCCTGAATAGGGTCACGAAGACCATGGGTGCGAATCTCTCGAGCCCGTTGGACGGTTTCTTCATTCCAAGGCAAGCCTTGCCAGCGNGNTNCTGNCCCGTAACCGATCAACGCCTGGTACCAAAGTGCTAGCGTTTTTGCGCTGGTATAGCCGCCACCGCCCGGAATGGGCACCGAGCGAGTCTCTGGTTCATTGAATTTCGTCAGCGCATCCTCGGTTACTTCTGTGATTGGGGGCATCTCTAGGCCCAAGGCTGCATACTCTTTGGCAGTCATGGCAGCCCCGCAGTGAACAATATCGGCGACGCGATCCTGTAAATGGCTCGGGCACCCCACCAGAAGCTCGGGTAAGTTCAGGGGTTTTGCGATGCGCTGATTGATGAGCGATACGAAATCATCCTCCCAGACTCTTTCTAGAACGTCGGCTATGACATACATGGAAGAACTCGGGTGGTAGGTGAACTGAGTGCCGGGCTCCCAATCGAGACGCCACTGCTCATAGCGTTTAACCCTTTTTTCAGGATCCCAGTAGTCCGTTGGTCGATAAGGTGCATTCGGGAATCCGGCGGTATGCGTGAGCAGGTGAAGCATGGTGACGCCGTCTTTGCCATTCGACCCGAATTCGGAAATATAAACCGATACTAGGTCGTCTAACTTGAATTTGCCCTCCGCTAGAGCCATCCAAGCGAGCGACGAGGTGATCGCTTTGGTGCATGAAAATATGGGAAATAGTGTGTCATCAGAGCAATCACCCAACGACTCGAATGCGACCAGTTGACCTGATTGCGCGACTGCGAACTGCGCGGCCGGAAGGAGGCCCTCATTGATTTCTCGCTCCGCGCGCTGACGAAGGGCGTCGAGCGCGTCTTCAGGTGCTGTCTCTGGGCGTTGCATGCGTGACTCCTTGGTTGTGCATATTCGTTCGAGCGAGGGCTGAGCATGCCATGCCTGTTAGCTGATGTGGAGTGAGTTGGGCGCACAGGGATTTGATGCTTAACCCATGAGTTGATGCCCGCTCAGCACGCGAATTTTCGATGTAAGTACAGAATACTGGGATTGCTTAACTCGTGATCTGGACGCATCAACATAGCTAAGGCCTTTGCAATCAGCAGACGAGTTGGCTCGCTGGGGCCCTATGGCCTCATAACCATTGATCTAGGAGAAAACGCTAATACAAGCATTAACTCAAGCAAAAATGAATGAAGTCAGAGGGGGTATGGAATTGGTGGATGCGGCAGCGATGATTACGGCGCTGTCGCTCTATTTGCCTGTAACGATGGCATTCGGCCTCCCCATGGCGGGCGCATTAATCACCTTAGATTTAATTAGCGAAAACTAAGCGTGCGACGTCCTGGTGGGTCAGTGAAGGTGACCCACCAATCGACGTCAATCGTGTGCTCTAGATCATATGATCGGTTAGCCAACTGGCGCTTGGACTGGTAACGCTTTACCAGTCCAGGCCGTAGGCACGCGAATGGAAATCGTTGATCTGGTGAACGTCGATTGGCCTAGTTGCCGAACTCGCTCACGACCCCAGAGATACTTTCCTTCGCATCCCCAAATAGCATCCGTGTGTTCTCGCCAAAAAACAGTGGATTGTCTACGCCTGAGAAACCTGAGGCCATGGAACGTTTCAATACGAAGACGGTCCTTGCCTGATCGACGTTGATGATGGGCATCCCATATATGGGGCTGTCGCTATCCTCGCGAGCGGAGGGATTAACCACATCGTTGGCGCCGATAACAATCGCAACATCTACGTTTTCGATGCGCGGATTGATGTCATCCATTTCAACGAGCTGCTCATAGGGCACATCGGCTTCCGCAAGCAGTACGTTCATGTGGCCTGGCATTCTGCCGGCAACCGGGTGGATCGCGTACGAGACTTCACACCCGTTGCGTTCAAGAATCTCTCCGAGTTCCTTGACCACGTGTTGCGCTTGAGCAACCGCCATGCCATACCCGGGTACGAAGCAGACGTTGCTAGCAGCTTCCAGAATGTAGTAGGCGTCTTCAACAGAGATTGGCTTGACCTCTCCCTCCACAGCTTTCGCAGCTTTGGGTGAGCCGAAACCGCTGAAGAGCACATTCGCGAGAGAACGGTTCATTGCCTTGCACATGATGTTGGTCAAAATGATGCCAGACGCTCCTACCAGTGACCCGGCGACGATCAGCACGTTGTTTTGGACCGCGAAACCAGCAGCACAAGCCGCAAGGCCCGAGTAACTATTGAGCAAGGAGATGACAACCGGCATGTCGGCACCGCCGATAGGAATGACGGCCATGACGCCAAGGACCAGCGCAAGCGCGATTAAGGCATAAAGGTACTGTGAATCCGCTGCTGGATCCATGGCAAAGAGCACGCCTGACGCTACAATAGCGGCCAGAAGAAGGGCGTTGAAGACGCGCTGACCGGCAAATGTCCAAGGTGCGCTGTTGATTCGCTCGCTGAGCTTGCCATAGGCAATGAGACTGCCCGTTAGCGTCACGCCTCCAATCAAAATAGCGAGGGCCACGGTGGACGCAGTGAAGGTTGAAATGCCCTCAGTGCCCAGGTGCAAGGTTGCCCAACCAACGAGCAAACTCGATGCTCCGCCCGAACCATTAAAGAGTGCTACCATCTCAGGCATGCTAGTCATCGCTACCAATCGTGCCGCCGAGGCGCCGATTATGCTGCCAAGAATGATGCCACCAATTATGACTTCAAAGCCGACAATGTTCTGATCCGTTAAGGCCGCTACAATCGCAATGAGCATGCCGGTCGCCGAAAGCAAATTGCCGCGACGGGCTGTGGCCGGTGAGCCAAGCATTTTGAGACCGAAAATAAACAATGCCGAGGCAAGGATATAAGCGAGGTTCGCTCCTAATTCGATAGACATGATGTTACCCCCGCTTACTTTTGAACATGCCGAGCATGCGGTCCGTGACCATATAGCCACCAACCACGTTGATCGTTGCAAAGGTGACTGCTGCGCCTCCCAGCCAGGTCGCCATTTCGGGTGAACTCGCTCCAGCAGCAAGGAAAGCACCGGCTAGTGTGATCCCTGATATGGCATTGGCACCAGACATGAGTGGCGTGTGGAGTGTCGCAGGGACCTTGGATATGAGCTCAAAGCCCAGAAAGATTGATAGCACCAATATAAATGTGAGGTAGACTAGTTCCATGTGTTAACCCTCCGAGCGCCGAGTGATAATGGCCTGGTTAATAAGATTCCCTCCGTGGGTAATCACGCATCCCTGCAAAATATCGTCTTCAAGATCAAGGTTGAATTGCTGACTATCCTCGTCCCAATATTCGGTCACGAAGTTAACCAGGTTGGACGCGTACATCTGCGACGCGTCCTTAGCGACCTCCGCGGGAAGATTCGATACGCCAATAATCGAAACCCCATTTACGTCGACGACCTGATCTGGTGCTGAGCCTTCAACATTGCCTCCAGAGTCGACCGCCATATCGACGATGACACCGCCAGGCTTCATCGCAGCGACCATGTCGCCGGTGACAATCCGGGGCGCTGCTCGTCCGAATACCTGCGCGGTAGTGATGACAATATCTGATTGGCTGATCGCTTCGCGCATGCCGAGTCGCTGTAATTCCAGCTGCTCGTCGGTGAGCTGCACAGCGTAACCATCCTTTGTCTGACCAGTCTCTCCAAGGTCTATTTCGAGAAACTTGGCGCCCAGAGACTGAACCTGCTCTGCAACAACGGGCCGAGTATCGAAGGCCTCCACTTTCGCTCCCAGGCGCTTCGCCGTGGCGATGGCCTGCAGGCCAGCGACGCCCGCTCCAATGACGAAGACTTTCGCAGGACTCAAGGTGCCTGCAGGTGTCATCATCATGGGCAGGATTCTGTCGAGCTTGCTAGCGGCTTGAATCACCATGACATAGCCAGCAAGGTTGGCTTGCGAGCTGAGTGCGTCCATTTTTTGCGCCCGCGTGGTCCGCGGGATCATTTCCATGCTGATGCTGGTTATCCCAGCTTCGGTCAGTTTGTCCACCAGCACTCCCTCGTTATAAGGGTCGAGGTAACTGACGTGTATTGCTCCCTGCTTTAGAGAAGATACCTCATCAACCGAGGGCTTTCTGACCCGTAGCACGATGTCAGCGCCCTTCAAGAGCGAACCTCTGTCCGTGGTGATACTGGCGCCTGCCTCCTCGTAAAGTGAATTGGCAAAGCCTGCGTGCATGCCGGCTCCTGATTCGACTTGGACGGTCAGGCCGGCGCGAACTAATTTTTTGACAGCGTCTGGAATGAGCGCAACTCGACGCTCTCCTTCGGTGTGTTCTGCAGGAACTGCAAGCAACATGTGGCGGGTCCTCGTTTGATCACTATAGAAACACGTCATCCGATATAGTCGGATGCGCGGGTTCAGTCACTTACGCAAGGGGATGTTACGCTAAATCCCATCCCCCAGCCGGACTATACGCGAAAGATCAATAATTCGCTCTGTTGATGACCCAGTATTTATCAGCAGCGTTTATCGGTAGCAGGCGTTAAGTGATCATTTATCCCTACGCCTAAGGCGTCGAGCGAATCTGGGGTCAAACCGTTACGGCCAGGCTTCGAGCGAGGTCTCTTATATCGTCAGGAGAAGAGTGAACACCTGCTAATAGCCTGCGAAATACCTGCTGTAGCCCCCAGAGGGTGTGTACATTGCTGGCTCGTCCTGAAAGTGAGGCGCCTCAGATGATGACTGGCACTCGACCGAAATCGGTCAAGGTGTAACGTTACGCATTTGTAACTGGCGAGGAGTGGAGGTCACAGCGCTTGGTCGCCTAAAATGAAGGGATGAATAGTGATGCGGCTGGTTTGGGGTGCGATCCCTCGAGCCTTCGGAAAATAAGGGACTCGGCATGACAGATTGGGACAAAGAGATAGAGGAAATCGAGCAGCGTAAACGGCTGAGCCGAGAGCTAGGAGGTGCCGAGAACGTTGCCAAACACCATGAAAAAGGGCGCTTGACGATTCGAGAGCGAATNNNTCACCTGGTNGATNCNGGAACCTTNACTGANCANGGTCCGGGCGCNGGNTTTGCCGAGAAGAATGAGGCGGGNGAGATTACGTCTTTTACCCCNGCNAACTACGTNGTTGGNTTTGGCAACGTTGATGGGCGCCGAGTAGTCGTTGGNGGNGAGGACTTTACNNTGAAGGGNGGTTCTCCCAANGCAGCAGGTCTTCGNAAGAGCGTTTACGCTGAAGAACTTGCTGTTCACTTTCGAGTNCCCTTGGTTCGATTCCTGGANGGNGGCGGAGGNAGCGTNGCCGGCNANAGTGGNACAGGCCCGAAAACNGTNGGGAGNCCTGTCTTCGCTGAGCCTCGTTTCAAAATCATTGCNGACGCGNTAGGNGCTGTGCCGGTTGCCTCAGCAGCGNTAGGCCCGGTNGCTGGTTTCCCAGCAGGNCGGCTTGCTGCCTCGCANTTCTCTGTCATGGTTAAGGCCCAATCNCAGGTCATGGTCGCTGGNCCGGCTGTGGTCGCGAGGGCGCTNGGTAAAACGCTAGATAAGGANTCGCTNGGGGGATGGAAGATTCATGAATCNAGCGGCGTGGTGGATCTGGTTGTTGATAGTGAGGCGGATGCNTTCAAGNCGATTCAGCAGTTTTTGTCNTACNTNCCGCAAAATGTGNANCACCGGCCGCTTCGAGGTGATTGCACAGANCCNGCNGAAAGAGCCGATGAATCNTTGCAGNGTATTGTGCCGAGAAATGCTAGAAAACCATTCAAGATGCGAGACATTCTAAGCAGCGTGTTTGATCTTGGATCTTTTATGGAACTCTCGGAAAAATTTGGGCGNGGTCAAATCATTGGCCTTGCGCGGCTCCAAGGGCTCCCAGTGGGCGTTATCGCCAACGATTGTAAGTTCTATGCAGGCGCGATGACGGCCCATGGGTCACAAAAGGTGCGCAGGATGATCGAATTGTGCGAGACGTTTCATTTGCCCATCGTTAACTTCCTAGACGAGCCTGGGTTCATGGTGGGCCCAGATGCAGAGCAATTAGGGACCATACGCTACGGCATGAGTGCGGTTGCAGCAGCAGCGCAATCCAGCTTGCCTTGGGCTACCGTCGGGGTTCATAAAGCATTTGGCGTGGCTTCAGCTGCGCACTTCGCCCCGTACACATATAAGCTCGCCTGGCCTTCTTATGAGACAGGGGCGCTTCCTGTTGAGGGTGGTGTTGCCGTTGCGTTTCAGCGCGAGCTGGCGGCTAGTGATAATCCTGAACGGCTGCGAGCAAAGCTAGAAGCAGAGCTCGCGTCAGCGCGCTCACCCATGGGACTGATGGAAAGTTTTGCGCTTCACGAGCTCATAGCGCCAAGGCAGACACGANAGCGGCTCTGCGAATGGTCGCATTGGGTAGAGCCACTGTTGGATGACTTAAAAGGTCCGGCAAAGTGGGGTTTCAGGCCATGAATATCGCGCAGGGCACGGCGCGACTCGGAAGGGCCCTCCTTTTTCCACTACTGCTCAGCCTGCTAATCGGCACATTCTCCGGATTAGGACTTGCCAGCACCTCGAATTGGATCAATACAGGGCAGGCTAATGCACGGATTGTTGCTTCGTCTGGATCGGTTATGCCCGGTGATTCGCTGTGGATCGCGGTGGAAATTGATCTCCCAGAGGGCTGGCATACGTATTGGCGAAACCCTGGTGACTCGGGGGCGCCGCCGACGCTCGATTATCATCTTCCGACTGGAGTGACTCTTGGTCCCATTCGTTGGTCCAAACCGGAGCTAATCCCATTTGGACCGCTCACGAACATTGGCTACAAGAATAGCGTTGTGTTTGCACAGCGGATGATGGTCTCTGACCAGTTTGAAGAAGATACTCTGCCGATCACGCTGAAGGGCCGATGGCTCGTTTGTGCCGACGTTTGTATTCCTGAGTCAGGAGAATTAGCGCTGACGCTGTCCGTCGGTATGCCTTCAGAGAGTGATCAGTTGCTCGCTTCGAATGAGGCATTCTTTGAGTCTCTCGCATCGACCTGGCCAAGTCCCCTGGGGGTTGGTGATCTCGCGATCTCAGATCAGGAGATGATTGTAAGGGTGCCGAAGGAGTTCGCGGCGCTGGACCGGCAAGCGACCGTCACTTTTTTGCCTTTCGAGCCCGATCTCATTGATCTTGGTGCGAGCCAAGCGTGGATTGCTTCCAAGGCACCGGAGATCGCCGAACTCAGATTACCACTGCTCGAGAAGCCCACGATGGATGTTGCTGGGCTTTTGCTCTTTGAAGAGGAGGTCGGCGGGCAATGGCTAAGTGGGGCCGTTGAAATCAGGTCCGATCAGCCCGCTACCGGGGGTGTAAGTGGTCAGCTGAGCTTGCTTTCAGCGATTTTCTTCGCTGCGCTGGGTGGCCTGATTCTCAATCTAATGCCCTGCGTGTTTCCAGTGCTATCGATCAAGGTGCTTAACTTAATCGAGCCGACGTCGGCGCTCAGTCGGTCGCGATCCGGATGGTTCTATGGATTGGGGGTTCTTGTCAGCTTCTTGGCGCTTGCCGCCATACTGATTGGCCTGCGGGCGCTGGGCGAGTCGCTGGGGTGGGGTTTTCAGCTTCAGTGGCCTTGGCTCGTTGGCTTGCTCGCGCTTTTGTTTGTGATGGTTGGTCTTAATCTGAGCGGTTATTTTGAAATCGGTCTCGGCCTTCAGACGATGGCGGGTGATGTCGGCAAGGGGAGGCTTGACGCTGAGGGCTTTGGTACGGGTGTGCTGGCTGTTGTGGTGGCTGCCCCCTGCACTGCGCCATTTATGGGCGCTGCGCTCGGATATGCGGTCACCCAACCGATAGGAGTGATGCTGTTGGTTTTCGGCGCACTGGGCGCAGGCATGGCGGCTCCAGTCGTTGCACTAACGCAGATGCCAAGTCTGCTCAGGTACCTCCCAAGCCCGGGTCCTTGGATGGTAAAGCTAAAAGAATTCCTAGCCTTTCCGATGTATGGCTCGGCGCTGTGGTTGATCTGGGTGTTGGTGAGCCAAGCGGGGAGCGAAGGACTGTTAATCTGGGGCGTCGCTCTTTTACTCATTCTCTTGCTTATCTGGCTTGGCAAACAATGGCGTAGCGCGCGGGGTTTACTGTGGATTGTGGCGGCAGTGGTGCTCGCTTTATTGCTGCCTCGACTCTCGCCACTTCCGCCTACAGCAAATAGCACGCGAATCGACGTTGCCGATGACGCTGAAGGCATCGCCTACTCAGAGGAGGCGATCGCTGAAGCGCTTGCGGACGGTTCGATTGTCTTCGTCGATTTTACTGCTGATTGGTGTATTACCTGTAAGGTCAATGAACGGATTGCAATTGATGTGGTCAGTACTCAAACGCTGTTTGAGCGCGAAGGTGTGGTGTTCATGGTGGCCGATTGGACCCTAGAGGACGAGGCGATTACAAAAGCACTGGCACGGTTTGGGCGAGTAGGGGTACCGCTCTATCTGGTTTATCGGCCAGATTTGTCCGAACCGGTTGTGCTGCCGCAGTTGCTAACCCCAGAGATTATCCGAGATGCCGTTACTGGTTAGGTGCCTTGGTTTCTAGGCAATGGATCCAGGTTGTCTGTGATCTCTCTAAGAGATGCGTTTCATGACTGCTCACAGAAGGAGTCGCGATTTGAAAAGGCGTTTATAGCTAGCGTATCTCTTAANAATGCGCTCAAAAAGAACGCGCCGACAAAGAAACCGCCTAGAAAGAAAGCGTTTACAAAAAAAGCGGATATGACGAAAGCCTCAGCAAAGAGAGCTTCTGCAAAGGGAACTCAGCCAAAGCGTTTCCGGAGATTGTGTGGATCAAAAAGCTACAAGCGCGATCGTACAGTCAGTGTTAATCGGGCGACGTGGAGTGAAGGTGAAAGGAGTTGATTAAATGGCTGGTTTTGAGCCTTTGTGTTTTGGCGCTCTCGGGGATGATGCGAGGCCCGCGGTAGTGCGGGCCCCATCGTNTCATCAATCAATATCTGAAAGCTATGGGTCCACCTTTGCAGAGGCTTGCCCTTTGATGACTTCGACGCCTTCTTCGTCTTTAGTCGAAACGCTGATATCCACGAAATGCTCGCCATTTTCTTCTCGAATTGCTTCGATCGTCGCAGTCGCCGTCAAGGTGGCACCAGGGAAAACCTGTGAGGTAAACCGAACGCCATAGGCGGTTAATCTTCCATCGCCGACGTAGTTGGTGAGCATGCGTCCTGTCATTCCCATGGATAGCATTCCATGGGCAAACACTGACGGATAACCAGCGACCTGGGTGGTGAAAATCTCATCCGAATGCAAAGGATTATAGTCCCCAGAGGCTCCCGCATATTGAACAATTTGAGTTCGAGAAAGATTTCGGCAAACTTCCTCGCTGTACGTGTCGCCCACTTGTAATTCACTCGCGCGTAATGTCATGAGTCGTCTCCCCCCTTAACTGGTCGTTGCCGGTCGTTCTGTGCGAACGCCAACACTGGTTGCTGTGACTACAAGATCACCGGATTCGTCCCGATATTCAGTGACAGATTCACTGAACATCAGCTTTCCGCCGCGACGGCCTTCTTTCTCCCAACTATTTCCGGGCTTTGTTGTTGCCGTCAGGACGTCTCCCGCTTTGAGGGGCTTGTGGTAGACGTAATGCTGTTCAGCGTGCAGGCCGCCACCGCCACTTCCACCGCCGGAACCCTCTTTTTTTGTGATGCCAGTTGGCCCCTTGGCAGATCCAAACCACTCTTCGCCGATTTTTGGCCGCAAAAAGTAATCGGGATCGAATTGAGCGCTGGCTTGAACAAAGGTCGGCGGAGCAATCACTGTACCAGCCTCAGACTCCTTAGCGTGCTCCGCATCGTAGTAGATGGGGTTAGCATCACCAATTGATCGCGCGAACAACATAATGTGTCCCGCTTCGATGGGGAATTTATCGACAGCCATAGAAAGCCTCCTGGGTAAATTATCTTAAAGGGATGATCGTTACGTTTGTGACTACATCCTCAATGGGACTCCCGAAACTACACATTGACNAGTAGAAGAGTCAAGCGAGCAGAAAATGTTGGTCGNACGCCTTGTTCGATTTCAAAAGGCTGGTTAATATGGCCGGCCGCATAGCGAAAACGAGAGATGTTCCTGGCAGTGAGCAATTCGATGACTGACGCTGACCAAGATGATCATCACCTGAACTGCATACAGGGGATTAGAGCGCTGCCGATCTTGTTCTGTATCTGCAAGGGCAATGGAGCCATTCGTGCTTATCCCTCAGGAGGGAATCGGNACTAAGNGGTCGACGTCACAAGGATCGTTTCGAGCTCTTGTGGCGCAGAAAAATCGAGTCAATCGGGAATAGTTGATTCAAGGCAAAAAGGGGAGTTTATGTCGCGGCCACCAAGAATCGAATATCCAGGAGCCAGCTACTATATAACCGGCCGGGCATTGCAAAGTCGTGATGCATTTGTGGATGCGAAGGATTTCGCTAGTTTCAAATCGGTTCTTGCGGGCGTTGTCGATCGATTTGGATGGGAGCTCAAAAGCTTTGTGCTGCTGCCCGATCATTATCATTTGATTCTCGAGGTGCCTNATTCAAACTTGAGTAAAGGAATGCGNCAATTAAACGGCGTCTATACTCAACTCTATAATCGTCGGCACGGGACGGAGGGCCCGGTTTTTCATGGTCGATTCAAGAGCGTAGTTTTCGAAAAAGAATCATTCCTTTTGCCTATTGTAAGACACGCCGCGCTGAACCCCGTGCGCGTGAGAGCAGCAAAAGCACCCGCTAACTATCGCCACAGCAGTTACCCAGCGTTAGTTCGTGAAGCGCCCGTCCCGGAGATGTTGTCCGCAAAAGACATTTATTCAGCAATCGGTTCGCGGGATCCTGTCGCGTCGCTCAGGCAGTATGTTGAGCAAGATGAAGTCGAGGGGTCTCCCTTAGANCATCGAGCCCATCAAATATTGCTTGGAGGGGATGATTTTATTGACCGGATGCAGAAATTATTNAAGAAAACCAGTGCGACCAAGCCCGCGCCAAAAATTGCAGGTCGTAGAAAGTCTTTGAAAATGATTTTCAGAGGGGCACAGAAATTATCTCGCACCGAGCGCAACGAGCGCATCAGATCCGCACATATCGACTATGGGTACACTTTGGCCGAAATTGGCGCTCAGCTCGACTTGCACTACACGACCGTCAGCAAGGTTATCAACGCAAGCGCTAAGCGAGCGTAGTGNCTCAAGGAGTGGTCATCCTGAGTATGTCCGTTTTGATAACGGCACTAAACAAGTAGCCGACAAAGTACTAACAGCCGNTTAGGTATTACGGTCGTCAAAGCGCGAGTAGCTATCAGCATAAAAATAGCTGCATTGGTAGACCGGTGACGACGCTCTTTCATCGACCACTGTTCGGTTTCGCATTTCTAGATTGGCCGAGTTGGGGTGTAAGTAAGGTTTAAATAGGCGATTTCTAGCGCTTTCTTGGCATTCAAAATTGTCGGGTTGTGGATTGAAGCAGCCCACAGGAAAGTGCATTATAGGGCCGCATAGCCACGGCAGGCTTGGCATCGAAGGGCCACGGGGTGGGGACAAAGCTTCCGGGAGCAATCGAAGCTAAACATAGATTGAGTTAGCCGGGCTAGCGGTGGAGTAAAATGCGCAAGGGTCATTGAGACAGAATTAAGGAGAGGTCTGTGCGTAGACGTAAAGCTGTCATAGGGGAAGAGAACGAAGAGATTGATTTGACACCAATGTTGGACGTGGTGTTCATCATGCTAATTTTCTTCATTGTAACGGCGACCTTCGTTAAAGAAATTGGTTTGGACGTTAATAGTCCTGACAAAAACCAAAACGTGAAGGATGCGGATAAACAAAGCATTGTTGTGCAGATCACCAACAGAGACAGAATCCGAATTCGAGGAAGGGACATCGACTTTCGGTCGGTNCGAGCTAACATTGAGCGTCTTCATGCCGAGAACCCAGAGGCCCCGGTCGTCGTTCAACCCCACCCGGATAGCACCACAGAGACGATGATCCACGTCATGGATTCTGCAAGGCAAGCCGGTGTGTACAACGTTTCGATCGCTGCCACTTAAATTGGCTAGGNAGAAATTGTTATTTACTAAGCGGGCCTGCGGGCCCGTTTTTTTATGGAAATACCGGCGCTAAAGCGTTTGTTCGGGCGCGGGTCCTGCGGGTTCCAGGTCATCAAACCGGCTAACCAAGTTATCCTCTGTTGAATGTTTTTTGCCGCGATTGGGAACAGCCCTTGCCCCAAATCTGGCAGAGCCACAGAGGAAGCCAGAGGGTCCAGAGGCTTAGGGATCGTTGTGTGAGCCCCGTTTTGTGAGACACTAGGAACGTGGAGCGGCACTTTGTATGAATTAAGCATTCGGCTGACAGCGCAGCTCGAACCAGAGAAACCCTCAATANGCCACGGGCTGCGAAAGCTAACGCTCACATCGTTTGGAGATAAATAATGGAACTGATACTTATTCGGCACGGCTTGCCAGAGAAGGTGATTCGACAGGACGGTGGGGCCGCTGATCCAGAATTATCACCTAATGGACACGCGCAGGCGCGAAAGATGGCTGACTATCTGAAGTCGGAACCTATTTCAGCTATCTATTCCAGCCCAATGCGCCGAGCTGCGCAGACCGCAGCGCCGCTNTCCGAGCTACTCGACTTGCCAATCGAATTAGTGGACGGGGTTGCTGAATATGATCAGCAAGCCGACCATTACATTCCTGTTGAGCAATTAAAGGAAGAAGATTATGAGGCATGGAAAGCATTGATGCGAGGTGAGCTACAAGGGTACGACTTCGATGCTTTTGTAGAGAGAGCCATTAGCGCACTTAATGACATTGTTTCCAAGAACCGGGGCAAGACGGTGGCAGTCACCTGCCATGGAGGTGTGGTCAATGTTTGGGCAGCGCACGTCCTGGGACTTCCCCCTAAAATGTTCTTTAATCCCTATTACACGAGCATTAGTCGATTTCGCGCCGCCAGTTCGGGTGAGAAATCAGTCATTACCTTAAATGAACGGCATCATGTCAGAGACGAGGTGTAATCGATTGGCGATCGATGATGTTCCGTTCAGATTGGCCGATTTTGAACGGCAGGGCACAGGCGCCACCCAATCGCTCTTCAAAGGGGGGAGGTTCTATGGGCTCGCGGCCGCTCAAATGATCAGTCTTCTAAAGCGGTTTGCGCTACTCACACTGATCGCCATGTCGTCTGGCTGTGCGTCTCTGGTGGGTTCAGTGACGTCTGGCATAGCGGACCGGCTGTCCTCCGCTATTCTGAACTCGCCAGATGTTGAAACAGTCAAAGAGGCGATACCAGCCTACTTAGTGTTGATTGACGGTTTTTTGGTGGATGGTGAGGGTGATCCGTCGTTATACCTCGCTGCCAGCCAATTGAATGGCGCGTTCACCGCGCTGGTTGAAGAGGAGAGAGCTCAGATTCTCGCGACAAAAGCTTTCGATTACGCCCAGCGCGGGGCTTGCCTCAAGCGGCGGGAATTGTGCGGACTGGGCCAGCTACCTTTTAAATCATTCGAGACCAGAGTTGACGGGCTATCCGCTCAAGCGATCGACCCCGCTTATCAATTGGCGGTTGCCTGGACTGGTTACATCCAAGCAAATAGCGGCGATATGCGAGCCATTGGACAACTGGGCAGAGTGAAGTACTTGTTAGAGCGGGTGCTGGCACTCGATCCTAGGTGGGCTGAGGGTTCCGCTCAGCTTTACATGGGAGGACTCGAAACGATTCTACCTGCATCCATGGGAGGCAAGCCCGAGAAGGGGCGCATGCATTTCGAGCGAGCGATTGAATACTCAGACGGGCGATTTCTCATGGCGAAAGTGATTTATGCCGAGCAGTATGCAAAGCTCGTATTTGATAAGGAACTGCACGACCGCTTGCTGACAGAGGTGGTGAACGCAGACCCGGTTGCCTTGGATCTCACGTTGATCAATCGAGTCGCTCAGCGAAGGGCGGCGGTCTTACTCGCTGAGTCTGATGAGTACTTCTAGTGCGAAGGCCACCCGAAAATTGACAGTATCCAACGGGGTTGTGGTTATTCTTTAGTGATCAATCGCTGTCGAGCCCGCGTCTAACGGTAAGGTGGCATTTGGCGTCGAAGCGAGGGCGATGATGGTACGGTTGAAGTAGGTGCGTTTATGTTGAAAGAAACATTGAAACAAACGTTAAGACAAACAATTAAACTGGTCGGCTTATTGGCGGTGATGTTTTCGCTCCCTCTCGAGGCTCGGACTTACAAGATCGCAACCGTCGCGCCTGATGGCCTTGGATGGATTAAAGACCTGAGACAAGCCTTTAAGACGATCGATGCTGAGACCGAGGGACGCGTGAAGTTTAAGCTCTACCCTGGTGGAGTACAGGGCGATGACTTCACTGTGGTTCGCAAAATGCGCATCGGCCAACTTCACGGCGGCGCGCTCGCCGCCGGTACGCTGATCCGGTTTTATACCGACTTACAGATCTACAACATGCCCCTTCAGTTTGACTCTTTTATAGAAGTGGATTCGGTGCGATCGGATATGGATCAAGGCATTATCGATGGGATTACCGCAGGGGGAATGACGGTACTTCCATTGATTGAGACAGGGTTTGCCTACCTGATGTCGAATAAACCTGTCTCAAGCCCTGACGATCTCACGAACTTGAAGGTGTGGGTACCGGAAGGGGACCCCCTTGGTGAGCAGTTGGTGAAGCTCTTCAAGGTCAGTCCTGTNCCGCTCAACATTACGGACGTACTCGCGGCACTACAAACCGGTTTAGTCGATGCGGTGGCCGTGCCGCCCCTGGTCGCCATTGCCTTGCAATGGCATAACCACGTGACGCACGTCATGGATTTGCCGCTCATGTATATTTACTCGGTATTTGCGCTTGACCCATCGGTACTAAAGCGCATGTCAGATTCAGACCGCGCCATTGTGCTGAATGAGCTCGAGCCCCTGATGCGTCGAATCGATTCAGTTAACCGTGAAGATAATATCAATGCGTTTGAGGCGCTGGGTGACTCCGGAATCGTGAAGGTCGCGCCCAGTGATGCTGAGTTGAGTGAGTGGCAGGTGATTGCCGACCGAGCCGTTCAGCAAATGCTTGATGCCCAGGAGATTACTGCCCCCCAATTGAGCACATTTGAGAAAGCGCTTGAGAGGGCGAGGCAGTAGGCTCTAAACCAAAAAGGTCGCTCACGATTGACTATGCTGAAACAGACCGTCTCGGTCATTCATCGTCTTGAGGACGCGGCGTTGGTGTTCGTGTTCACCAGCGCCCTGATGCTTGCGCTTGCTCAAATCCTCCTCAGAAACGTATTTGATATCGGATTTCTCTGGCTGGAATCGCTGCTGAAAATCCAAGTGCTGTGGTTAGCCTTGCAAGGCGCGATGATCGGGACTCGTCAAGGCAGGCACATCCGCATCGATCTTCTGACCAGAATCCTACCNGAGCAGGCTGCAGCACTAGCGGGTCGTTTGGTCGCGCTGTTTTCCGCTGTTATCTGCGCAATGTGTGCATCGGCCAGTCGAGAGCTTGTTTTGTTTGAGCGTATGGACGGGTTAACAGCTTTCGCCGATGTGCCGATTTGGGTGTGCCAGTTGATTCTACCGATTGGTTTTGCGGTCATGGCGCTACGCTTTTCGATAAACGCCGTACTGCCGATTAAGGATAGGATGAGTGGGTAGTCTTGGCTCGACAGGCCTGATTGTTCTGACGCTNTTTGGCACGCCGCTATTCGTTGTCATTGTTGCTGCCGCCTTCCTCGGTTTTTACGTCTCCGAAATCCCCTCAACCGTGATCGCGATTGAAATGTATCGCCTCGTTGAGACGCCTATGTTGATGGCTTTGCCTCTGTTCACCTTTGCGGGTTACGTCCTTGCTGAGTCGCGTATGTCCCGGCGTTTAGTGACTCTTACTGATGCCCTAATGGGACGTCTCCCCGGTGGACTTGCCTTGATTGCCTACGTTACCTGCGCGCTCTTCACGGCATTCACTGGCGCATCAGGTGTGACCATCGTGGCACTGGGTGCGCTGCTCCTGCCAGCACTAAAAGAGGGCGGTTATGGCGATCGATTCAGTCTTGGTTTGGTGACGACTTCTGGTAGTTTAGGACTGCTGATTGCTCCCTCATTGCCATTGATCTTGTACGGAGTGTTGGTTCAGCAAATGGACCTTCCCATATCGTTTACCTTGCAAGACCTGTTTTTAGCTGGGCTGCTGCCCGCTTGCTTAATGGTTGCTTTGCTTATGGGGTATACGCTTTGGTCTCAGCCCAGCGTTCGATCCTCTCGTGGTCAGTCCGTTAGTCTTCGAGCGGCATTGTGGGACATGCGTTTTGAGCTTCCTTTGCCGCTTGTGGTTCTGGGCGGTATTTACAGCGGTTTTTTTGCAGTATCAGAAGCAGCGGCGATTACAGCGGCTTATGTCGTGTTTGCTGAAGTCGTGTTGCTGAAAGAAATCAGTCTGAAGGGACTTGTGGTGATCATTCGCGATGCCATGGTCATGGTAGGTGGGATTCTGCTGATTCTCGCGGTATCGCTCGCATTTACCAACTATCTCGTCGATGCCGAAATACCTCAGGCGCTGTTTGCTTGGATACAAGGTTACATTTCTAGCCCTTTGACGTTTTTATTGGCGTTGAACCTTATCCTGCTCGCACTGGGTGCGATTCTCGACATTTTCTCGGCTCTCGTGATCATGATCCCCTTGATTGTGCCCATGGCTATGCAGTTTGGCATCCACCCCGTGCANCTTGGAATTATATTTCTTGCGAATATGCAAATTGGTTATTTCACGCCGCCCGTTGGTATGAACCTTTTTATCGCTAGTTATCGTTTTAACCGGTCTATCACGGAACTCTATCGCGCGACCTTGCCGTTTATGCTGGTCCTGCTCATCGCGCTTGGACTCATCACCTACGTTCCGTGGCTGAGTCTTGGTCTCATTTCATAGCGTCGACAATGGCNGCNTTNAGTCTTNGTCCNGCTTCGTCGAAGTCCNCAATCGGCGTAAAAGGGTAGGCNAGNCGGAGGTAATCTTTCGGTGGCTCGGGTGCGCNTGATTCTGGCCGGAANTTGCGACCTGGAATGACGTGAATTCCNTTTTTGTAAGCCGTTTTCCAAACNGTAACGTNGTCAGNGGGNACCTGAACCCANANGTAAAAGCCGCCAAGCGGTTTAATGACCCTGANTTTGNCGNCGCAGTGNNTCANCACGGCGTCGTGCAACTGAGTCATNCGGTCGCAGNAATGCTGCTTCATCTGGTCTACGTGCCGCGCATAGGCTCCCGATGCAAAGAGCCCGCTGACTAACCGAACGGAGAATTGATTAAGCCCCATAGCAAATCGCATTTGGCCGAATAATTGCTGCCANTNTGGTGATGCGTGTATCCAGCCAATGCGCAACCCGGTCGCTAGNGTTTTGGATAAAGAGCCTACGCTGATGACTCGATGCGAAGAGGCATCTCGACCCAAGAATGGATAGTCGGTAGATGGCGATGAGTGTGCGGCATCGAAGTCAAGCTCTGCGTAGGCAGCATCGTCAATGACTAGTAAGTCGAATTCTGAGCTAAGTTCGAGGAGTGCTCTGCGTCTAGCATTAGAGAGTCTAGCCCCAGTAGGATTGCTAAATTCAGCAATGGTGTACACGAACTTCAAAACCTGCCCAGCGCTAGTCAGGGCAAGCACTCGTTCCCTGAGGTGGTCAACGTCAAGCCCGCTGCTGTCACTTCGGATGAATTCAATCTGTGCACCTAACGAACGAAAATTTCGATAAGTGCCCATGTAGCAGGGGTATTCCATGAAAACCACATCGCCTGGGTTCAGCAGTGAACGACCGAGCATATCGATGGCGCCTGATGAGCCTTGGGTTACCTGGAAGTAGTCGGGATCATTGGTTGTGCCAAATTTCGCGGACCAGTGGGCTGCAAGCGCGGTTCGAAGAGGCAGGTAGCCGGGTCCAAAACCATATGCCCAAGTGCTTGGGTCGCGGTCTTGTAGGACCTGGTTGGCTATGTCCCGCATAGCATCGAAGGGGAGTAAATCGGGTGTTGGAATACCAATGTGCAGAGGAATAACCGGTTGCTCTGGCGATATATCGGGAGGGGGGTCCCAATCCCCCATATCATTCAGAATAGCTGTCAGCGATGCACTCAGTCTGTCTTCTCGTTGCATGGTTGTGTCCCTCATGCTGATCGGTTGTTAAAACCCGGCCGCATGACCCTCTTTTCTGTGATCAGAAGCTGCACAGTATCCCTGATCGAGCTGGAGAATCAGTTGCGCGCCGCCGAAGAGGTGCTCGGGTTGGTCGAGTTTAAGGGTATGCCCCTTGGCTTCTAACGCTGTTACAACCTCAGGATGCATCCCATTCTCGAGCGCAAGATCGCCACGTTCTGTGAGATGCCATCTTGGGGCATCAGATGCGGACTGAGGGTTTTGACCAAAGCCAAATACGCGAATTAACATCTGGACGTGCCCTTGGGCTTGCATATGGCCTCCCATAACTCCGTAAGCCAGCGCATGGTCTCCGCTCCGCGCGAATCCTGGGATGATAGTGTGAAACGGGCGCTTGCCGCCCGCGACTTGGTTTGGATGACCATCGCTTAGCACAAAGCCCGAGCCTCTATTTTGCACGGCAATGCCTGTGTCCGGCACAACGATTCCAGAACCAAAGCCACGGAAATTAGATTGAATGAATGAGACCATCATCCCATGCTCATCTGCAGCGCACAGATAGACGGTATCCGATGCCGGCAAAGGAGATAAAGGCTGACCTGCTTGCTCGAGCGATACCTGATCGCTGAGCGTTCGAATGGACCGGTCAGTGAGTAGGTCCTCCGGCGTCACGCGCATCGAGGAAGGATCAGCTAGCTCGCGGCTAACGGTATCGTACGCTAGTCGAATAGCTTCGGCTTGCAGATGGATACTGTCAGCCGAGTCCAATTGATAATCAAGGATGCCCAACCGATCTAAAATTCTGAGTGCAATTAGTGCCATGAGCCCTTGGGAATTAGGGGGGATCTCAAATAGCTCCGATGAGCCAAGGGTCGCGCTGATAGGGGTTACCCATTCGGGCTGGTGATTCGCTAAGTCATCCATGGTTAGCGGGTAGTCATGGGCTGACGCGTCACGAACCATGGCCTCCGCCAAAGCGCCGCGATAGAAACTTTCTCCTTTCGTCGCAGCAATGTCAGTGAGTGAGGCCGCGTGGTCGGGTAACCGCTTCAAGTCGCCTGGATTTGGAGGTCCCTTTGGTCCCACAAACGTTGATTGAAAAGACGCATAGTCACGAAACTGATGGGCGGCGTGATGCCAGTAGGGCGCTGTTTTCGGGCCAACCATGAAGCCTTCCCGAGCATAGTGAATCGCATGTTCGAATAAGCTCTGAAAAGGTAGCCGCCCCAAACATTCGGATAGCGCTACCCAAGCGCTTACCGCGCCCGGGATCGTAGTGGACGGCCAACCTCGCTGAGGCATGCTCGTCTGGCCCTCAAAGTAGGATGGACCAAGCTTGCTTGGGGTTCGGCCTGACGCGTTCAGGCCCTGCAAGGACTTCCCGTTCCAGATCAGTGCGAATGCGTCGCTACCGAGGCCGTTATTGTTGGGTTCTACGACCGTGAGGGTGATGGCTGAGGCGAGTGCCGCATCACAGGCGTTACCCCCTTTGCGAAGTGCATCAATACCTGCCTGGGTCGCAAGGGGTTGAGAGGTTGCGACCACGTTCTTCGCAAACACAGGCGATCGGGCACTGGCGTAAGGTTGTGTGTAATCGAATGTCATTCGGCTTGGTCTGCTCGTCGTCCATCAAACTAGGACTGATGCTGCCATAAATTACTTAAACTTTGCTGCATAAAGAGCGCATGATATTTGCCCTCGATGGCAATCAGGTCTTCGTGGCGACCCATCTCAATGATCCTACCCTGATCCAAGACGCAAATCTGATCTGCGTGTCGGATGGTTGAGAGCCGATGTGCGATGATGACGCCGATCCTATCTTTGAGCAGTGCCCGCAACCCTTGCTCTATTCTCTTCTCAGTCAATGTGTCTACTGATGAGGTGGCTTCATCCATGATGAGTATTTGAGGGTCCTTTAAGAGAGCCCGTGTAAAGGCAATGAGCTGCTTTTGCCCAGAAGACAAGCTGGCTCCGCCTTCCTCGATCTTGGTGTCGTATCCCTGATCAAGTTGCTCGATCATTTGCGCAGCGCCAGCTGCTTCGGCTGCAGCGCGGATCGCGTCGTCGGTCGCGGACAATTGCCCATATCTAATATTCTCTCGAACGGTTCCCGCGAAAATATGTGACGTTTGCAGGACCACCCCAAGGTTCGACTGCAAGAAGTTCAGGCTCCTCTCTCGGTAATCGATGCCATCAAGCGCGATGACACCACTCGTCGGCTCGTAAAAACGGGCCAGGAGATTGACAAGGGTTGTCTTTCCGCCGCCAGTTGCGCCCACAATGGCGAGACTCCGACCTCGCTCTAAGGTTAGGTTGATGTTGTTTAAAACCGGGCGCCCGGTGGCATATTGAAATGAAACATTCTGGAATTCGATGCGATCAATAGTGGGCGAGCCCCCATCGGCCGCGCGGCCAGAAACGGGCGGTAATGCTAGGTTTGCCTTTACCGAGTCAGAGTCTCTAATGGTTGGCGTCTCGTTTATCAGACTAAGAATTCGCTCTGCTGAGGCTTGGGCCATTTGAAGTTCGGCAAACCAATGTGCCATCTGCTCGACGGGCTCGAAAAAATGTCGAGTGTAGGTTAGGAAAGCGATGAGAGTGCCAGTCGTGATGATGCCCCAGAGTGATTCGACGCCGCCCAGGACAAGCGCGAGGCCAGTTGCAAGCGATCCGAGCGTGATTACAATGGGTAAGTAAATCGCTGCNTGNACGGCATTNTGAACCGATGCNCCGTGCATGGTTTCTGTCATGGCTCCAAAGCGNCTGACGTTNTCCGCNTCCTTCACGAAGACCTTGCTNGTGAGNACGCCCATGATGTTCTCGTTGTAAGAACCGGTGATTTGCGANTTGGTCTTACGAACAAGCCGAGCGCTTTTTANNATCNGNTTTTGAAANTAAAGACTAATAACAANTAANANGGGGATGGTGGTGAGTATNAGCAGTGCTAAACGCCACTCCATGACCAACATGGCAATGACAACGCCGACCATGATGNTGAAAGACCAGATNAGATCCAAGATCCCCCAGGCAAGAATGTTGGANAAGCGCTCACAATCAGAGGTCATNCGGGCCATGAGCCAGCCAACAGGNCGGAAGTCGTAGTANTCAAAGGGCAGACGCTGCAGATTTGCAAANCCGTCNTCTCGAATATCNTGGCTNATGTGAGCTCTGAGCTTGCCGCCATACCAGATGAACCCNANTACGGAGACGCCAAGGGCGACGCATAGNCCAAAGTANGCGAGCCCAGCGGAGAAAAGNGGATAGTCNCGGCCTTGCTCGTACACGCCATCGACCACCTCTTTAGTGATCAGCGGAAAGGATATCTCNCANAACGCAACCANAACCGCGCACCCCGCGAGCACAGATAAGTCTCGTGGATAGGCAAGCGCGTAGTCCAAGAGCTGACGCCAGATACTGAGGTCAACGCTGCCATCCGCCTCGACGAACTCGTCGCTGAAGTTTTCATCATCGTAAAACGCGTCACTCATCCGAGGATCCAATCTTTGATGGGGTCGTTGGTTGCAGATGCGTATCGACAGAAACATCACTGGAACGCTTCGCTCGCCCGTCCAATGTGGTCGTAGATTTTGTTGGCGGCTTAACTAGCGCGTCGATTTCGTCTTGCACTGCACCCTGGACGCGACAGAGGTCTTGATAAATTCCAGGTTCGTTCAGNAGCGCGGCATGGTTGCCGCTTTGATTGATCCGACCATCGTCTAAAACAACGATGCGGTCTGCGAGCATGATGCTTGACAATCGGTGCGAAATGATGAGNGTTGTGCGTGCGCCAATGCCCTTCGCNTGATCTCGAAGGGCGTCCAAAATCATGGACTCTGTGTCGGTGTCAACGGCGGATAGGGCGTCGTCGAGTACGAGAATGGCAGGGTCTTTCAGCAACGCGCGTGCAATGGCGAGGCGCTGCCGCTGTCCCCCTGAAAGATTCACCCCTCGCTCACCGATCAAAGATTGGTAACCATTGGGCAACGCCGCGATCGTTTCGTGTATTTGGGCAATTCGAGCCACGTGTTCCAGTTCTGAGACGGTAGCATCGGGCTTTCCAAGTCGAAGGTTGTCAGCGATGGTCCCCGCAAACAAGAAGGATTCCTGCAGGACAACGCTGACCTGCCCCCGAACATACTTTCTAGACAGCGATGGAAGCGCGAAGTCATCCAGCCATATGGTGCCTTCTGTGGCATCGAAAATGCGCAGAAGCACTTGGATCAAGGTGGATTTACCAGAGCCGGGAGCGCCGACAATACCGATGGTTTCGCCTGCTTCAATAGCTAGGTCAATATGATCGAGCGCCAACGGAGCCAAGGGATCATTCGCGTCGTGCCTAAACGTTAATTGCTCAGCTTTGATCCGACCTTGGAGGCGCGTTGGCGGTGATTGCTCGCCAAATGTCTCAACGGATTCGCCCAAAATGTCTGCAATTCGGCCCAGCGCGACGACCGCTTTACCGGAGTCCGTTAGCACTCGCCCCATATTACGGATCGGCCAAATAATCATGCTCTCATAAGTGAGAAAGGCGAACAGTGTCCCGACCGACATGCGATCAGCGAGCACCCATTCCGCGCCAATAATGAGGATGAGTCCTATTTGCCCTAAGCAAACAATATCACTCATTCCGTAGTACCAGCCGAGGAGGTTGAGCAGTCGTTTGTTTTCTTCACGAAATCCACGGTTCGCTTTTGAGAACTTATTGATTTCAAAAGATTGCCTCGCGAAGGCGCGCACCACTCGAATACCCGTGAGGTTTTCTTGCAGCACGCTTGTTAATTTCGCCTCGGCTTCATCAACGTTGAGGAATAGCGCTTTTACCTTGTTGAAGAAAAAGATGGCGCTCACCATGAGAAATGGGAAGGTCACCAGTGCGATCCAGGCCATGTCCGAATCGAGCGCAAACAANATAGGCAGTACCACTATTAGCATCAGTACGGCACGAGCGATTTCGATGGATTGACCGCTAATGAAGACGCGAAAGGTCTCGATATCTGACGTACAGCGCTGGATTAAATCTCCTGTGTCGGCTTTTTGATGAAAATTCATGGGCAGGTGATTGAGGTGGTCCATGAGCTGATCACGCAAGTGGCGGGACATACCCTCTGCAGCTAACGCAATTGACCGACCACGTAAGTAAACGAAGCATCCAGCGGCAGCCGTCGCGAGGACGATGAGCGCGCCTGACAAGGCTAATTGGCCGTAAATTAGGAGATCATCGGGAAGCCCCGAGGCAGTCAATCGCCTCTCAAGTAACGCGAAGAACGGATCGTTCTGACTGGTGCTCAACCGATCCAAGGCTGACTTGGAGATGAGGGGAACGGTAAACAGAAAGAGAAAGCTCGCAACCATCGCGACAATGGCTATCGTCACTTGATTGCCATACCGCTGCCAAAGCGGTNGTATCAGTGGCCGGATTTTCTCCCAATGGCTCATATCAACGGTGTCTTTTTGAGCTGTGTAAAAAAGTGATCGCGACGCACTCGGCGCTCGCCAGCAGAGTTAGCAAAGGCACAGCAAAGTGGGTTGCATCGCGGGATCGACTATACGGATTAACGAGTGGCAAATGAAGCAAAGGATGAGCGACTAGGTCTTTCTTACATGAATGGCGAGATCGAATAAGACTGGAGCGGACTGGTCAGCGGCTAGCACTGGACGGACCGCCGCTAAATTGGGTGAATAGTGCGCAGAGAAGCGGCGTGCAAGAGAGTGCAGGGTGGGAAGATTTTAGGTTGTTGAAGTAAATTAGCTGGCAAGTGTTAAGGCCAGTCGCTCATTTAAAGACAGTGGTGCTCGCGGAATCATGGAACGAAGTGATGACCGATCAGCGACTGCGTAANGTTGGTGTGAGTGTGTCTGTTTGGCTGGCCACACCGCCTGAAGTTCGGTATAACCATCGCTGCAATTTAAATTAGTCGGCCTTAAACGGCAGGGGAATCAATCCCGTACCCTGTGGTTAGTCCGCCGCTTATAAAGGAATGAATATGAAACTCTATAACTCAGTTGGCCCTAACCCCCGTGTTGTGCGCGTGTTCATGGCGGAACTAGGGGTCTCATGTGATGTTGAGGAGATCGACATCTTGAAAGGAGACAATCGACAGGATGCTTATCTTACTGTCAATCCTGGAGCAGGGTTGCCGGCATTAGCGCTCGACGACGGGTCGGTCATCGCTGAAATCACAGCCATTTGCGAATACTTCGCCGACCAGGCTGGCGGGTCATCNTTGATCGGTGAGACGCCTGAGGAGCGCGCTGAAACGAGAATGTGGGTAAGAAGGATCGACTTAAACATTGTTGAACCGCTAACCAATGGGTTCAGAGCGGCAGAGGGATACCCAATGTTTAAAGATAGAATGCGGACCTTTCCTCAGGCAGCTGACGACCTGAAGACGCTGGCACAAGAGAAGCTGACTTGGCTCGATGAACAGATAGCGGGCCGAAGTTTCGTTTGCGGGGAGCGATTCTCACTGGCTGACATCCTGCTTTGTGTTTTCCTCGAATTTGGTGCGACGGTCGGCCAGCCTATCAATGAAAACAACAAAAGCGTGCAGGCGATTCTGGAGCGGGTGCAATCTCGGTCCAGCATGAGTGCGTAACAATAACTTACTCCGTCTGGTAGTCAGTTCGTTAAGCAAAATGGCGCTTAGATGCCATTTTGTGATGTCTGTTAAGCAATGTGGCGGGACCAGCCATGCCATAGGAATGGGTTTATGTTTCAGGGAATGAACTTCGAGGCCGCGACGCTTCCACAAGAGTATGANCAGCTTCGACAAGAAGTTAGAGCATTTTTGGCCACCGAGAAGGATTGGTTGCCTAATTCTGATTTTAATACAGGCGCAAGTCCTGAATTTAGTCGCCGACTAGCGGCAAAGGGCTGGATTGGTATGACTTGGCCGAAAGCCTATGGCGGCGCTGAGCGCAGCTTCCTTGAGCGTTATATTGTGACCGAAGAATTATTGGCTGCCGGTGCCCCTGTCGGGTGTCATTGGATTGCCGACCGCCAGAGCGGACCACTGTTACTCAAGTTTGGCTCCGAGGAACAGAGAGAAAAGTTTCTGCCCGCTATCATTGCNGGCGAGATTTTCTTCTCCATTGGCATGTCGGAACCAGATTCAGGGTCTGACCTTGCATCCATTAGGACGCAGGCGACTCGAGTAGATGGTGGCTGGTTGTTGAATGGCAGCAAGATTTGGACAAGCGGTGCGCACCATAATCACTATATGGTAACGCTAGTGAGGACCGAGCCCGCCTCAGAGAATCGGCACGCCGGGATGAGTCAGTTCATCGTCCCGATCCAAGCGGAGGGAGTCACTGTTCGAGGTATTGAAAATCTCGCAGGGGAGAGTGACTTTAATCAGATCTTTTTTGATGACGTTTTTATTCCCGACGAATTGGTCGTGGGTGAGCCGGGCAACGGTTGGGCACAAGTGATGAGCGAACTCGCCTACGAGCGCAGCGGGCCCGAGCGTTTTCTGAGCGCGTTCCGTGTCCTGCTGGAGTACGGCCGGAGTATCAAAGACAACGCGACAGAGGAGCAAACCGCGCTGTATGGTCGTTTGATCGCACACTTGATGGTGCTTCGCAGAATGTCCGTCTCGGTCGCCAATCTGCTGCAGCAAGGCATCATGCCGAACACTGAAGCCGCGCTGATCAAGGAGCTGGGGAATGCTTATGAACGCTTGGTTCCAGAAGCGATCCGTATGCATCCACCGAAAACGCCAACCGCGGATTATGCAAGGGTGTTAAACGAGTGCATTTTGCACGCGCCGTCGTTCACGCTCCGAGGCGGCACACGGGAAATACTCCGAGGGATGATTGCCCGCGGATTGGGGTTGAGGTAGTCCGTGCATAGTGAATCTCAACAACTCATCATCGATTCCGTTGGCAAGCTACTCTCTGATCACGTAACGCCCGCCTTGATCGAATCGGTCGAGGGTGGCGACNTTGCTGCCGATCTATGGTCGGAACTGGTCAATCAGGGGCTCTTGCTGCTTGGCCTTGATGAAGCCTGTGGCGGCTATGGAGGAACGTTTGGCGATCAGTTAGCGTTACTCAGAGAATGTGGGCGANATGCCGTGCCCGCGCCCGTTTCGCATACGCTTCTTGCGAACCATTTGAGGTCAATGTTGGGGCAGCAGGGGCTGACGACACCGAGCGCCGTGATCGATGGAATCGTACTATCAGGCAGCAGTGAATCGGTATCTGGTGAGCTGCGGGACGTGCCGTGGGCTGCAATGCTTTCTAGTGTCTTGGTGCAGGCAGAACTTGAAGGTGCGGCTTGCTGGATAGAACTGCCGGTAAACAAGTCTAGTGACCATGGTAAGAATATCGCGGGTGAACCCACCGCGACACTCTCCTTTGACAGTGCGGCGCCAACGTNGGTTCTGGGTAGCGTATCCGAACAACACTTGCGCGAAATACTGCATCGGGGTGCTGCGATGCATTCCGCCATGATGGCTGGGGCCTTGGAACAAGCGTTACAGATCGCCGTCGGTTACGTGCTTGAACGCAAACAGTTTGGCCAGCCCTTGGCCAAATTTCAGGCGATTCAACATCAGCTGGCCGTCATGGCAACTGAGGTTGCCGCGTCGACGCGATCAGTCGATCAAATGCAAATGACTGAGGATCCGCCAAGCGACCTTGATGTCGCGATTGCAAAGGCGAGAGTGGGNGAGGCGGTCGGTTTATCGACTGATACGGCTCATCAAGTCATGGGCGCTATGGGCTACACACGCGAGCACCATCTCAATTACCTCACCCGCAGGCTTTGGTTGTGGCGAGATGAGTTCGGCCACGAGACCTTTTGGCAGTCTGAAATTGGCAAACACTTCCTGTCTGCCAACCAAGCAGATCTGTGGACGCAAATCACCGATCTATCCTAGGCGGGGCAGGTCTGCTCGTGATGAATACGGGCGCTGCGATAAGGCGTTAATAAGATTAATTGCTTAGCTCTGGTGTGAAAGAGGAGCTCTTGGCCCGGGAGCTGAGGCCTGACGTTAGGTGATGTCANTGGGGGAGAGATGTTCGGCACGCGGCGCCTCTCTCATTGCAGCGCGAGTGAAGCAAGCAAACCCGTGACCTTTATGTAAAAAGGGAACGAGATTAAAAGGGCACGAATAAAGAGAGGGCTCGAGACCCNTCTCCCTGGCTAGAGGGCTTATCAAGATGCTTTGTGAGCGCCGTCAGGTCAATTCAGTGGGTTGAGCAAAAGAATCGCCTTCGTGTCTAGCTGGCGCATCGAATGCCTATTGAGCCNCGGGTGCTCGCTGATAGCTCGCATCTAACGTGATGTCGCCGTCGCTCGCTACCACGCCTAGATCCACCAGTCTAATCATCGCGCTGAGTACCGATTGCCTCGCAGCNGGATACATTCTGGGATCGGTTTNCGTATACATTTGCTCGACCATTTCGGGTATCCCTGTGACACCCTGATCGATGCATTCCAGAATCTGGCGCTCTCGATCAAGTCGGTGGTCAATGAACGCTTGAACGAACGGTTTAGTGTCTGTGATACAGGTGCCATGGGTTGGCCAGTACACCTGATCATCTCTAGCGAGTAGCTTCTCCAAACTACTCATATAAGCAGTCATATCACCATCTGGAGGCCCGATAACACTCGTAGACCAGCCCATCACATGGTCGCCAGTGAATAAGGCTTTTTCTTCGAGCAGTGCAAAGCACATATGGTTCGAGGTATGCCCGGGAGTGTAGACACATTCAATCGTCCACCCGTTGCCTTGAATGACATCCCCATCTTTCACNGTAACGTCAGGCGTGAAGTCCATGTCTCCACCAGCCTCAATATTGACGCCCTCGGCTGCTTTGCCTGATCCGTGAGGACCAAAGCCATAGGTGCGCGTGTTCCAGGCTTGTTTTAGCGGAGCAGCTGCCGGCGAGTGATCCATGTGTGTGTGAGTAATGAGTATATGCGTGATGGTCTCTCCAGCGAGCGCAGCTTTTAGCGCTTGAATGTGCTCATCAATCATTGGGCCCGGGTCAACGACCGCAACGTCCCCTTGGCCGATGATGTAGGTTCCGGTGCCATGAAAAGTGAAGCCAGAGGGATTTCGGGCGGTTACGCGTCTGACTAAAGGCGACACCGTCTGTATCGTTGCGTATTCGAACTCATATTGATAGACGTACGGGATCGTCACACTCATGCTGCTAGTCTCTAGTTAAAGTTCGGAGAATAGCAAAAAACCTCTACTTGAATCTTGAGTAAAAGCGATCAAGAGTAAAAGTCTCAGTCCGACGCTAAAGTGGTGCGGTGATGGACATTAGTCGTGCTGCATCGCAGATCATTGATATTGGAATCGCGCTGAATGCAGAGCGAGACCTTGACCGATTGATGGAAAAAATATTGCCGGTTATGCCGAGATGACTGATGACCTAAGCGCAGTAAGTTAAAGCTTTGCGAACCCTCGCTCAAACTCCCAAAGAGTGGGGGCTCCGCTTGAGGGTTCACTGGCTTGCTCTTGAAAACTAAGCCATTCGTGACGCCGAGTTTTCAACCAGTATTTGGCATTTTCTGTGCCCAAATATTGCTGAAAGGTTTGATCATTTGCTAGCGCCTGACTTGCCAGCACCATATCGCTGGGTAAATCGCTTGCCCCCGGTGCCTGTCCCCAACCGGTGTGCTGCATGGGAGGGGGCAGTTCAAGATCCGCATCGAGGCCACACAGCCCACTCGCGATGATCGCGGACATGGCTAAATATGGATTGAGATCGCTCGACCCTACACGATGCTCGATCCGAGTGGCGCCTGGTGAAGGGGATAGCACTCGAAGGGGCGCCGACTTATGGTCTAGCCCCCAGCCTTGACGGGTTGGGGCAGCGGAGAAATCTCTTAATCGTCTGAAGCTGTTGATGGAGGGGCACAGCAAACTCACGCTAGCAGGTAGGTGGTGGTGCAACCCAGCGATCCAGCGCATCGCAAGCGCAGATAGGTGGTGAGAATCGCTCGCATCGAACAGCAGGGGTTCAAACACGCCAGTTTCTCGTTCACGATTAACGTCGTGCAGCGAGTGGTGAATGTGCATGCCGTTGGCATGTCCAGGTTTGATTTGGGGCATGAAAGATGCCGCGAGGCCCATCGATTGAGCTACCTCAAAGATGACTTGGCGCGTGCGCATGACGGCGTCGGCCATGGCGAGAGGGGCGAGCGGAGCGAGGTTTAATTCGATTTGACCGTTGCCATTTTCATCGCTCCAGGCTTCCCACTCGATGCCAAATGCTTCGACCTGGCGAGTAACGCGCTGCATGAAGGAATTCGCCCGATAAGCATCTCGCAAGGTGTAAATCGATTGCAGCGACGTTAGGGCACACGGCGAGAGCGTCGAATAACCCTCTGCTCGAATCGCGTCATAAGTTTGATCGAATAGAAAAAACTCAAGTTCCATGCTGGATCTGACGCCGATACCATGGCTCGCTAAGGTCTCACACAGACGTGAGAGTTGCGTTCTCGGACAGAGATCAATAACGGAGCCATCCATTTGCACAAACTGACCAATAACATGGGCCGTCTCAGAGTCGACAGGATCCACAACACACGTCGAAAGGTCGATTTTCGCAGCGATGTCTCCGAGCATGGGTGTGCGAAAAGAGTGCCAAAAGGTGAGATGAGGCGTGCCTCCTAGGTCTCCGGCAAGGGCTAAGTCGGAGAAGGCATGTGCTTTGGGTAGGTCGGACAAGAATTTGGCCACGCTGAGATATTTGCCTAAGGGCTGGCCATGAAGGTCGGTGACCATGGTTCTGACCGCTCGAATGCCCTTTTCAGACATCCATTCAGCGACGTTCTCAAGGCTAGGCGCTGACGTTAGCACGGCCAGGCAATCCCTTGGTTGAGGCCCTCGTCAGCCAGCAGGGCGATATGCTCCATGCTTCCCTGGCAATTTAATTTGCCCATGACCATTTCTCTAAACAACTGCGTGTAGCCATTGAATAGAAGCGATAGATTATAAGAGGAACTGGAGAGATGAACCATGTTAGTTCCATAACCCCAGACTATGCTTTGCTGATCGGTTTCACTGACGCAAGAGATCTTTAAGGTCTTGGGGCTCAGTGAGGCGCTTTGTTCGAAAAAGTGTTTGGCTGCCTCTGGCCATGGCTTCATCTCTGCACTACAGCACGTTCGGATCGCCTTTTTGCGCGATCGTGGTTGCAACGCTTTGAATTCGAATCGCGGGAGGGGGGCGCCATGATCTGACCAGTAGACAGTGACGTCAGCTTTTGACTTGCCTTCTCGGGAGGATAGCCAGCCAAGGCTAAGTGACTCGTCCTTCAGGCATAATTCGAACATGAATTCCTTCTCTTGTCCGCCTCGCTTAACGATCAGGGGATTGGTGAGAGCCTCTCGCACGGCATTGGGATTATCTTGATAGCGTCTCGATAGAAAAGCCAAAAGACGCAAGGTGAAGAAGTCCGCGTGCTTAGGATAATTTATAGATAACAATGCTCAAAGACTCCAGAAGGGCACTATATTTCGTCATCAAACTCAATAAATTCAATTACTTCTAGATCAAATCCAGAAAGCGCATTATATCTTGACGGATTGGCTAGCAGCCGCATTTTGCCAACGCCAAGCGCTCGGAGGATTTGCGAGCCGGCGCCGATGACGCGATAAACGCCTGTTTCAGTGGTTGATCGAGTGGCGGCGGGTATATCCGGATACGCCATAATTTGCTCCAGCTCGGATTGAGCACTGAGTGTCTCATTCACTAAGACCAACACGCCGGAACCCTCGGCAGCAATCCGGCTCAGCGCTGCGTGTGTGGACCAAGAGCCTTTGAATCCGGGGCGAACGGTTCCCAGCACATCACGCAAAAAGCTGACGGTTTGGACGCGGACCAGGCAAGGCTCCTCGGGTGTCAACGTCCCTAGGCTCATGGCGAAGTGAAGCTGGTCAGAAGTGCTGTCTCGAAAGGTCGTTAAATCGAATTCGCCAGCGTCTGTCGCGACTTTTCTTGAGTCGACTTGTAGAACGGTCGTGTCATGAACGGCCCGATAGTGAATCAAATCCGCGATTGTGCCGATTTTGAGCTGATGCTTTTCCGCGAATTGTTCCAACTCTGGACGCTTTGCCATGGTGCCATCTTCATTCATCACCTCAACAATCACGGAAGCCGGCTCGTACCCAGACAAACGTGCTAAATCACACCCAGCCTCCGTATGCCCGGCGCGGGTCAAGACACCGCCTCGCTTGGCAATTAAGGGGAAAATGTGACCGGGCATCACGAGATCGTTCGGTGTCGCGTGACGGGCAACCGCCGTGCGAACGGTTCGAGCCCGATCGGAAGCGGAGATCCCCGTGGTGATGCCATCGGCGGCTTCGATGGACACGGTAAAGTTCGTTTCATGCTGAGAAGAGTTGCGGTCGACCATCAGCGGCAAATTGAGCTGGGTGGCTCGCTGCTCGGTGATGGTCAAACAAATGAGACCGCATGCCTCCCGCGCAAAAAATGTGATGTGTTCAGGGGTGACCACCTCCGCTGCGATAATCAGGTCGCCTTCATTCTCTCGGTCTTCATCATCGAGAATGAGCACCATCTTTCCTAGTCGAAAATCCTCAAGGACTTCTTCGATCGTATTGAATTGCATACTGGCCTCCCGCGCCAGAGTATAGCGGATATGCCCAGTCCCGTTGTTCAAAATTGCGAGGCGATGTGCTCATCACCTGCGTGCGTTCAACTCGCTATAATGAGAGTTCGAACTCACAGGCAAGACAAGTGAAAGACGGTTTCATTAGCGCGCTCCATCGGATGACGGACGTCGAGGTCATTACCGAGACTACGAGGCTGCGCAGCTACGAGAGTGATGGGTTGTCAGCGATCAAGGGGCTTCCCAGAGTGGTTGTCATTCCCAGCACAATGCTCGGATTGCAGGCTCTGGTTCGATTTGCGTCGGAGTGGGGTGTTCCGCTCGTTGCGCGGGGGGCAGGAACAGGGCTTTCCGGGGGAGCAACCCCTCATCCAGAGGGTGTGCTAGTCAGTCTGGCTAAGTTCCGTGAGATCGTCTCAATCGATGTGGAGAATCGTCGAGCACGTGTTCAACCTGGCGTCACCAATCTCGCGATATCTGAGGCTGTTTCCGAGTACGGGCTTTTCTATGCACCCGACCCATCTTCACAAATTGCGTGCACCATTGGCGGTAATGTGGCTGAGAATTCTGGTGGTGTTCATTGCGTGAAGTATGGGCTGACCCTTCACAACGTGACTGGGCTTGAGGTGATGCTAATGTCTGGAGAACGAGTGTCGATCGGCTATGAAGAATCGTCATCCCATCAGCCTGATTTGCTGGCGTTGCTGCACGGTTCAGAGGGAATGCTTGGTGTGATCACTGAGGTCGAAGTGTTGTTGACGCCAAAGCCTGAAGCAGTAGCGGTGATTTTGGCGGCGTTCCAAGAGGTCAGCAGTGCCGCTGACGCAGTAGGCGCTATTTTTGCGGATGGTCTTGTGCCTGCGGGCCTAGAGATGATGGACCGACTCGCGATACAAGCCGCTGAGACCTTTGTTCACGCTGGCTATCCATTGGATGCTGAAGCGATGTTGCTCATCGAGCTCGATGGAACAGTGGCTGAGATCGACAGTTTGATTGAAAAAACACTCACTATTTTGAAGCTCCAGGGGGCTCACCAGTCTGATGTCGAGCGGTCAGAAGAGGGCAGGACCCGACTCTGGATGGGCCGTAAGGCCGCGTTTCCTGCGGTTGGGCGGATTTCCCCTGACTACTATTGTATGGATGGAACTATTCCAAGACGGCACTTGGCGGAAGTCCTCGAGCGAATTGGTTTGTTATCGGAGCGGTATGGCTTGAGGGTGGCCAATGTCTTTCATGCCGGCGACGGAAACCTGCATCCCCTGATATTGTTCGATGCCAACGTAAAGGGTGAGCTTGAGCGTGCGGAAGCCTTTGGCGCCGATATTCTCACCCTTTGTATTGAGTTCGGGGGAACAATTACAGGTGAGCATGGCGTTGGGCTCGAGAAGATTAATCAGATGTGCGTTCAATTTGACGATGCTGCGCTGGAAATTTTTCATGGGGTGAAGGCCGTATTCGACGAGCGAGGGCTACTCAATCCCGGCAAGGCTGTGCCTACCCTCAGTCGGTGCGCAGAATTTGGCGCGATGCATGTGCATAAGGGACAGATGCCACATCCTCACCTAGAGCGCTTTTGAATTGGCCAATCAACTGGACGAGATTCGTGAGCGATTGCTGTCGGCGGAAGCTGACCATCCCGGATGGTCCATTCAAGGCCATGCGAGTAAGGGTTTCCTTGGCTTCGAAAATCCGGCGCTAGAGCGCCTTAGCTTCGGGCATCACGAGGGCGTGATTGATTATTGGCCAGACGAATTGATTATCCGCGTCCGAGCAGGGACTGCGCTCTGTGACATTGATCAAGTGCTTGAGGCGAACCGGCAGCGAATGATCTTTGAAGCTCCAAGAGTGAATGGGCAAGGCACCGTCGGTGGAGCAGTAGCGGCAGGCCTGTCTGGCCCATCGTCTCCTTTTAACCGGCAAATTCGTCATGGCTTACTCGGACTACAATTACTTCGAGGCACCGGTGAAGCAGTGCGATTTGGTGGCGAAGTCGTCAAAAACGTTGCGGGTTATGACATTACCCGGCTCCAGATCGGTGCACTCGGTATCTTCGGACCCATCCTTGATGTGTCGATGAAGGTTGAGCCCATCCCTGAATGGCGAGGGGCGTTTGCCATGCCAGCAGGTGAGGACAGTCTTCGCCGGTTGACCGACCACAAACATGACCGCGGCTTGACTGGAGCTGGCATCCTAGGCGACCAGATTGTTCTGAGGTTTGAAGGGTCGGGTGCGAATGCCGATCAAATCAGGCCTAGACTTAAATCTCTAGGTTACTCAGAAATATCGATGGATGTGTTCACGTCGCTCAGAGATTTAACTTTCTTACCCGCTATCGACTGGCGGTGGGAAGGGCCGAGAGAAACCCCATTGTCTGGTCACGAGATTGCGGTAGATTGGCTGGGTGGGCTGCGTTACTTTGCTGATCAGGCGGATGCGCCTCCAGAGGGGAAGCTATGGCCCTACGGTCCCGAAGCACGTCAAACCTACAGTTTTCTCAACGTCGGTGCCGCTCAGCACGGAATTCTTGCGCGCTTGAAAGCAACCTTTGACCCCCAAGGCACATTCAACGCGGGTCGACTGGCGAGGGAGTTTTAATGCAAACATCACTCGATCCAAAGTGGGAAGCGCTAATTGACCTTACCGAAGTGGACACGATTTTAAGAAGCTGCGTGCATTGCGGGTTTTGCACCTCGGGGTGCCCCACTTATCAGCTGCTAGGCGATGAAAATGATAGTCCTCGCGGACGCATTTATTTGATGAAGCAAGTCTTTGAGGGAAACAGCTCGTTTGAGACGGTCGCTCCTCACCTTGACCGCTGCCTTACCTGTCGAAGTTGCGAGACAAACTGTCCCTCGGGCGTTGAGTATGGTCGCCTGTTGGATATTTCCCGGGGCATCATGCATCAAACCAGGTCGCGCCTTAGCTGGAGCCGACTCAAAGCGACGCTCCTGATTAAGCTGCTTCGGCAAAACTTACTAATGAGGGCGTTTTTTAGCGTAGGGCGCGTATTAAGGCGTCTTCCAGGCCTCAGGCACACGGCGAAGTTACCGCTTCCTAGAAACCATCAGAGCCTCAATGGTAATCCGGCAGCTGAACGCTCTAAGCCGCTGTCACGTGCAAAAGGTCTCGGTAAAGTGATTGTCTTAAAGGGGTGCCTGCAACGGCATGCGACCCCTCGTGTGGTCGAGGCGCTGTGCTCCATTCTTAATTGGCAAGGATACGAGCCGGTTTTCCTTGACGAAGAACCGTGCTGCGGTGCGCTCCCATATCACCTCGGTGATCATGCGAAAGGTGCCGCCGACTTGTCGGCGCTCTCTGAACTAATCAGGGTGCACTCAGGTGACGTGGTTGCAGTGCTATCCAGTGCGACAGGGTGTGCCACTTTTCTATCCGGATTGGCGAACCAAGGGCAACCAGGATCGTCTTCTCTCGAAGCACCTGGTCCCAGCACAGAAAAGACGTTTCCTCCACTTCTCGACCCAGTGACATTCTTAAAAGATTTGCCAGCGCCACCTGTGCGCACTGCTAATATTGCGGTTCATGAGCCTTGCACGCAAACGCATGGGACGAAGCTCCGCGGGGAAGTATCGGGTTATCTCACCCAGCTGGGGTTCAACGTGGTTTCTAGTGTTTCCGGCCAAGGCTGCTGTGGATCGGCCGGTACTTACTCGTTACTTCAGCCAGCTATTTCGAGGCGTCTGCGGTCTACTATGCTGGATCGGTTGGAATCCGGCCGTGCGGATGTGGTGCTCACCGCGAATGTAGGCTGTCAGGTGCATTTGGACAGTGCAGGGCGGACACCGGTTGTGCATTGGCTAGAATGGGTGGCGCAATCGATGGAGGGTGAGCCCCCACAAGAGGCATCTGGTTCCCGTCTATAGGCCGCCCATTACAAAAGCGAGTAAGCCCTTTTGTGCGTGTAGGCGATTGGCGGCCTGTTCAAAAATGACACTCCGAGGATCCCGTACCAACCCAGGCGTAATTTCAAAATGGTTGTGAATGGGCATGTCATGCATGATCCGCAGATCTAAATCGCGCACCAGCGACTCGTTGAGTTGGTAGGTGAGCATCTCCTCAATCAACGCCTCGTTCTCGCTGGCGCGATTCGGCGCATTAAAGTGCTCCATATTGATCCAGGTGTCGGTATAGACAAAATCTGCATCCTCAATCACATCGTGTGGATCAGACACCCATTCGACCTGAGGACTCTTCTCGATCATTGACTGGATTTTTATTGAGGCTGGGTGCGCATCTGTTGGCGGCGGCGTTGCCAAGGACAAGCGAAAGGAGAGTTTGTCAGCGAGTGTGGCCAGACTATTTGAAACGTTGTTTTGGACCCCGGTATAGACCAGATGGATATCAGATAAATCTTTGCTTGATTGTTCTGTCATAGTGAGGACGTCGGTCAGCCCCTGACAAGGGTGGAACTGATCGCAACAGCCGTTGATAACAGGAACTTGGCTCACGCGGCACATGGTTGCAATGTCATCTTGGCTAAGCAGGCGCGCCATGATGCCCTCTACATTGCGAGAAAGATATTCGATCTCATAATCGAGTTCCGTCAGTACAAAATTGGATGCCGCCCAATCGACAAATAGTGCGTGACCGCCAAACTGTGTCATAGCGACTTCGAATGAGACGCGAGTTCGCGTGCTGGTCTTCTGGAAGAGCAGGGCGAGCGACTGTCCACTCAGTAGATCTCTGTATTGCAGAGGGGCCGCTTTGATAGTTCGAGCAAGGTCGAGTATCCGAAGCAAGTCTTCGGAAGAATAGTCGTTCAAATCATTGACGTGCTGAGTCATGTCGCGAGCACCTTGTTAATTAGCCAACCAGGTAATCAAACCACTAAAGGACGCGGACGTTAGTATAATTCGCAATCGGTGTCTACGAGTGAGTGAGGAGGGCTTATGTGCGGCAGGGTCAATATTATCGATGCACCGCTTCATGCATTCTTTGCTCGGTTTCTCAATCTTCCTCTGCAAATAGAGACGGCTTTGAACATCGGCCCGACTGAGCGTGTATGGGCGCTAAAACAGAGGGATGGAGTGTTTGAAGCGCTTCTGCTGCGGTGGTGGCTCATTCCTAGTTGGTCCAATGGTCCCCAATCAAAATTTAGTATGTTCAACGCTCGTGCCGAGACGTTGCAATCGAGTAAGGCTTACTCTGGTCCATTTAAGCGTCAGCGTTGCGCGATTCCTGTGGCGAGTTATTTGGAGTGGCGAGGCCCCAAAAAAGAAAGACAACCCTTTAGTATCGAAAGAGAAGACGGTGAAGCACTGGTCCTAGGCGGACTCTGGGATAGTTGGCAAGGGCACGATGGCCCCATCCAAAGCTGTACGATTGTTACTACTGAAGCGCCCTCCGCTTTGGCGCCTTTTCATCATCGGGCACCGCTGATGCTAAACGGAGACGCGCTGCAGACCTGGCTCGATGGGTCAAGCCAAACAAAGGAATTGGAGGGCTTGCTTGAGCCGTCTGTCCCATTCTCTCTCCGTATTCAGGACGTTGACCGAGCAGTCAATCAAGTGCGCCGGAAAGATCCAGTGGCGCAGCAGACAATTGGGCAGGCTACATTAATCGCGGCTGACTTTAATGCAGACGATTGAGGATTTGATCGATATCTGTTGTCAAGGCTATGAGAGTCGAGATGTGTTCCGGATAATCATGGGGCGCGAGAACTGAGCAAAACGATGCTCAAGCAACGCAGTTTCCCTAAGTGTGAACAGGGCGTATGAGCGCGCAGGTCGATCGACGCGGTAGTCACCCTCAACTGCTTTGGTGAGGGATCTTGTTGGGGCTTTTCCGGGACGGTCATGCAGGGGAATAGTTTAGAAGACTTAATAGTGGGTTGCTCGCCGACAGTGACCGAATCGATGAATAAAAGCCTTATGGATTAATGTGCGGATAACGGCACAAGGCGCGGTGCTGAGGACTCGGCCAAAAGAGTAGTGATTAAGAGTGCCGACTAAAAGTACCGACTAATTAAAGGAGCATAACAATGAATGCGTTTCCTACTGCCCTCGTTGGCCTCTGTCTGTTGGCGCTTTCTACGTATCCTGAGTCTTCATTTTCAGCTCATCAATCGGCCGTCAGAGGGACCGCAGGTATGGTGAGTTCAACGTCAACCCTCGGTAATGAGGCGGCAATTGCCGTGATGAAGTCGGGGGGTAATGCGATCGATGCGGCGGTCACGCTAGGTTTTGCGTTGGCGGTTACTTATCCCGAGGCGGGCAATATTGGTGGTGGTGGTTTTGCGGTTGTCAGGTTGCCCTCGGGTGAGGTCGTTTCTTTAGACCATCGAGAGCGGGCACCTGCCGCCGCCTATCGAGACATGTTTCTTGATGAGTCTGGTAATGCTGATTGGAAACTGTCGCTTGATAGCCATTTGGCGTCTGGGGTCCCGGGGACGGTTGATGGACTGCTCAAGCTGCATGCGCGGTACGGATCAAAGCCGCTAGCGGATCTCCTGGAGCCAGCAATTGAGATGGCGGAGCAGGGCATTATGATCGAACCCGAGCAAGTCGCTCGATTTAATCGGTTGGCAGGCAAACCCGGACAATGGGCCGCCACAGTAGACAAGTTTAGTCTCGGCGGCCAGGCGTTCACGGGGAGGGAGCGGTGGAAACAGCAGCTGCTAGCCCGCACGCTAAGAGAAATCGCGGCGAAGGGACGACAAGGTTTTTATGAGGGCTGGGTCGCCGAATCGATTGCGCGCGAGATGTCGCGCGGCGGCGGTCTGATAAGCCTCGATGACCTGAAGCGCTATGAAAGTGTTTGGAGAGATCCCATTCGTACGAGCTACCGAGGCTACGATATCTGGAGCATGGGGCCGCCCTCGTCAGGCGGGATCCTCATTGCCCAGATCCTCAATATGCTGGAGCCCTACAACCTTGGTGCGATGGGGTGGGGAAGCGCGAGATTGACCCACCTCGTTGTCGAAGCAGCGCGTCGGGCTTATGCCGATCGGTCCGTTCATTTGGGCGACCCAGACTTTTGGGAGGTGCCCACCGCAAAGCTGATGGACGTCAACTACGCGCGCGAAAGGATGAAAGATTTTGACCCCGAAAGAGCCACCCTCAGTCGAGAGCTCGCAGCAGGTCAATGGACCGATGAAAGCGAGGACACGACGCATTACAGCCTGATTGACAAAGACGGCATGATGGTGGCTATTACGACCACCCTGAACAGCTCGTTCGGCAGTCAGCTAGTAATACCCGGTACGGGTATCTTGATGAACAACGAGATGGATGATTTCTCTGCCCAGCCTGGCGTTCCTAACCAATTTGGACTGTTAGGGGCCGAAGCCAATGCGATCCAGCCAATGAAACGGATGCTGAGCTCCATGACGCCCACGCTGGTGACTCGCGATGGCGTACCTTTTCTGATCACGGGTTCTCCCGGTGGTTCAACGATCATCACGACTGTGCTCCAGGTGATCATGAATGTCATTGACCACAGCATGTCTTTATCAGAGGCAGTAGGCTCGCCTAGGTTCCATCATCAGTGGTTTCCAGATGCCATTCAGTTCGGTCCCAGGGCGTTAAGTCCAGACACCCTCGATCTTCTGCAGGAAAAGGGGCACCAGCTCCGGCACCGAAGCGCCATCGGCGATGCCAATTCGATCCTGATTAAAGATGATGCTTACTGGGGTGTGAAGGATCCGCGGGAATTTGGTTCTGCTCTGGGTTACGACCGGTAACCTGGCCTTAATCCGCAGGTGCCGAGCGTATCCCCTAAGCGCTGAACGTGGCTGACAAGCAACGCCCGCGTGTTGTCGATTAACTGGTCGCGCTCAGTTTGGAAAGCAGTTAGGGCGGGCGTTTGCCCCGTTGTCAGCGAACGTTCCAGCTCGGCCACCGCAGGCATCACCTTGCGCGTGGCTTGCTCTAACCGATTGAATTCACGTTGAACAGACGTTGCGAAGAGTCGCGTCACCAGGCCCTCGAACCGGTCTGCTCTGGCATTGGACTGCTCATTGAAACAAAGCGGTCTTCTCTCGAAAAATTGATCGAGATGATGTTCGGCCTCCTGCAGATGTTCGGACAGCGATAGCCAGCCGCCCAAGAGCTTTCCCCCTAGGCCGCTATTCAATGGTTGCAGTGAGTCGTAGATGGAGCTGACTTCCAGCAACTCTCCCCGCTTCAGCAGAATCATTTGTTGGGACAAAGCATTGAGCGCCATAACCTCTGACAAAGTACTTTGAGGCGTAATCTGTGTGTAGGTTGAGTGTTTCCAGAACGTCATCATCTCATCACTTAAAAGCACGGCTTGCTCGATGTGCGCGTTTCGTTTTGCCAGCTTTGACGCCAGCGCCTCGCTGAGCAATTGGGCGGTCGGTGGGTCTTCAGAACGAAGCGCCGTGATGCAATCCGGTGCGAAGGCGATGAAACGCAAGTCGAAGAACAGCACGGTGATGGGGTCTGCCAGGCGGCCCAGTTGGTTGTTGCGCTCGGCAACCACCTGCTGCAGCTTGCAGCCCCTCATTGAAAGATAATCCAACAGATCAAGCGTCGATTGATCGGCCCGAAGGGCATGGATGGCGACCGCTCGCGCTCGCCGATCGATGGAAACTGGTGGTTGTGCGTTTGGGTGGTGCTCGGTGTCAAGAATGTCGGCTAGCCGATTGGTGTAGGTCTCTAGCTCGGGGTCTAGTCCCTCTCGGGAACAGGCTTGCGCGGCTAACATGACGCAAGCGGCCACAATCAGTCTCCAGCTCGGATATCTATATGAATTGAAGCGAGTGAGCCCGTCTTGTAGCGCCTGTGCGCTAGCCCTGGCTCTAACCGTAGTCCGTACTCCAATCCTGATCCACCATTGAATTAAGGTGTTGATCTGCGTCCTCACGATTGCAAAATGACCAACTTTTGGAGCGTTAACCGATTTCAAGGGGCTATAAAGCATGTGGAGTGCACGTCGAATGGTCTGTGATTGCCTGGCTGTAAAACCACTCGTGTACAATGCTGGCTTTTGGAAGGCTTGGATTAACCATGGATTTATCCGCTTTTAAGGCTTACGACATTCGTGGCCGGATTCCTGATCAATTAAACGTTGAATTGGCTGAACAGATTGGTTTGGCCTATGCAGCGTGGCTAAAACCGAGCAATGTCATTGTCGGTCACGATATACGGTTGACGAGCCCTGAACTCACAGAGGCCTTGATCAGCGGGTTGCGAAAAGCAGGGGTTAATTGCCACTTTATCGGGGAGTGCGGCACGGAGGAGGTATACTTCGCGACTGACTTTTACGAGATGGACGGCGGGATCATGGTGACCGCGAGCCATAATCCCAAAGATTACAACGGGATGAAGTTCGTTCGAGAAAATAGCAAACCTGTTAGTGGCGATGATGGGCTTGCCGAAATCGAAGCGCTGATCCGAGAGGGCGTGCTCGGCAACGATCAGAGCGAGGAAACCGGGTCTCTTGATTCGCTAGATCACCGGAAAGACTACATCGCTCATTTGCTGAGTTACGTTGATCGCTCTGCATTGAAACCGCTGAAAATTGTGACCAACGCGGGTCATGGCGGGGCAGGGATAGCCATTGACGAGCTTGCGCCGCATTTGCCTTTTGAATTTGTTTCCATTCATCACGCGCCAGATGGGCACTTTCCGGAGGGTGTTCCCAATCCACTGCTAGTGGAGAATAGAGCGCCAACCATTGACGCCATCAAAGCGTTCAACGCTGATTTTGGCATCGCTTGGGATGGAGATTTTGATCGTTGTTTCTTTTTCGATCAGAACGGACGATTTATTGAGGGCTACTACATGGTTGGCCTTCTGGCCAGTTCATTCCTAGACCGGGAGCCTGGTGCGGCGATAGCCTACGATCCTAGACTGACCTGGAACACCGAAGCGATTGTTCAAGAAGCAGGAGGTAGGCCAATCATGAGCAAGACAGGGCATGCCTTTTTTAAAGCTACCCTTCGAAAAGAAAACGCGGTTTATGGGGGGGAGATGAGCGCTCACCATTATTTCCGCGATTTCGCTTCTTGTGACAGCGGCATGATCCCTTGGCTCTTGATCGCGGAAATGATTTCGAAAACGGGCCATTCACTTGCCGAGCTTGTAGACGAGCGGATGGCTCGCTTCCCGGCAAGCGGAGAGATTAACCGTAAGGTCAATGATGCCAATGCGACGATTGCGCGTATTCGAGCGGCTTTTGAAGCCGATGCAACTGATATCGACACTACGGATGGCATTAGCCTGTCGTTCCCAACTTGGCGATTTAACTTGCGGATGTCCAACACAGAGCCCGTGATTCGGTTGAACGTTGAATCTCGAGGAGACGCACCGCTCATGACCGAGAAAACAGACATGCTACTGACCTTGATCGGTGGTGAACCCGCTTAGGGCATGGGGTATTGCCGTTTTCGATGTTGAGAAGAGGGTAGACGCATGAGCTGGTTAGGCGGGTTACTTGGCGGGACATTAGGATTTGCCCTTGGGGGACCCCTCGGGGCGATCCTGGGTGCGATCGCTGGTCAATCTATCTCGGCTCGAGCACCGCGTGCGCTCGACGCCAACTCTAAACAAACGATCTTTTTTACTTCTCTGTTTGCCATGCTGGGTAGTCTGGCGAAGGCGGACGGGCGGGTCTCAAAGGCTGAAATTCGGTTTGTTGAGCAACTGATGCGAGATCAGCTCAGGCTCGCGGAAGACGTGCGCACACTCGCGATTAATATTTTCAACGAAGCGAAGAAAAGGCCCGCTACCTTTGAGGCTTATGCGCGCCAATTCGGCGAAGTCTTTTCCCAAGAACCAGAGCAACGAGAAATGTTGTTGAGGCTGCTCGTGCAAGCAGCCATGGCCGATGGGGAGATGCACGAGCACGAGGCAAGGTTGCTCAAACGAGCTGCTCAAATCTTTGATCTTGCCTCGCTGCTTGAACAACTCCTGGATCGAATTAACGATGGTAGCGATGCGAGCAGTCTTGATCAGTGCTACGCGATACTAGAGTCCGAGCCAGAGGACGAGTTGTCCGTCATTAAGAAGCGGTATCGACGGCTAGCGATGAAGTATCATCCCGATCGCATTCAGAGTCAGGGGCTTCCGCCTGAACTACTGACCGCGGCGGAGGAAAAATTCAAAGAAATTCAGGATGCGTTTGATCGCATTGAGCGGGCGCGTGGTGATTGATGGCGAACGTGATGGTTACGCTTGAGCGGTTAACGTCCATCAGGGCGATGATGGGCGAGCGCCATGTTTAAGCGACTCACCCCAAACACCATTGGCTGGAGGGCGGCAGCTTCGGCTCTAGACGATTGTTTTGGTCCGAAAGACGTCGAGTTGAGGACTGCTTTTGTGCCCTATCGAATTCGTCCTTTGGGTGCCCACTTGGATCATCAAGGGGGCAAGGTGTTGTCCCAATGCACGTCCTTTGGCGTCACAGGCTATTGGCGACGGAACGGTTTGGATCAAGTGCGTGTGTTGAGTCATGGATTCGGACAAGCCGATATCGACCTCAATGCGGAACCGGTCCCAAAAGCGGATGGGTTCGATTACTTGAGAGGCACGCTTGCTCAATTTCGAGTGAATCAGTATCCGTTAATCGGCATCGATCTATTGGTGGATGGCGCGCTTACCGCATGTGGTTTGTCTAGCTCAGCGGCTATCACGCTCCTCTATCAAGAATTGCTTTGCCAAAGTATGCGTGTTTCGCTCGAAGCAGAGCAACGAATCGATTGGGCGGTAGCCTGCGAGAATCACTTCATAGGGGTGCAAAGTGGGGTAGGCGATCAAACGCCAATGCTGTTTGCCGGTGAGGGAGAATCCGTACTCTACGATTGTCGATTACGTGAGGCAAAACGTATTGTCCCCAAAAACCCATGGCAATTTTTGGTGATCAACAGCGGTCAATCGGCGGCTCTATCAGGGTCCTCGAGCTTCAATGACAGGGTGGCTGAATCGATTGAGGCTGCAGAAGAGATAGCGTCGATATTAGCGCGTCCATCGGAGGGCGCAAGATTGAGCGATTTTACTCAGGCTGAATGGAGCGCCATCACGCCGCGCCTGAGCGCAACCGCTCAGCGCCGATCAGCGCATTTCTTTACGGAAATGATGCGTATTCACGCGGGTGAGACGGCACTGCTCGCGGGCGATCCAGTTCGTTTTGGCGCACTAATGAACGCCTCGTGTCAGAGTTCAATAGACCTATATGAGACGGGCACCAACCTACTAATCGAGTTGGTCCGTCATTTACAGACCATTGACGGCGTGTATGGCGCCAGATTTAGCGGCGCCGGGATGCGAGGCTGCGTCGTTGCGCTTATCGAAGATGATGCCGATCGCCACATTTTGAACGATTTAGAAGGCCGGGTATCACCCGACATTCGCGAGTATGCGAACCAACAGTGGGCATTCACCACATCCGCGCAGGCGGGTCTTAAAGTGTCATGAAGGTCGTCATTCTTGCAGCGGGTTTTGGAACTCGGGTCAGTCACTTAACAGGCGGGCGTCCGAAAGCGCTGATGCCTTATTTGGGGGTGACGCTACTGGATGCGCTTGTGCAGGCGCTGCCAGAAAATACGGCGATCACGCTTGTAAGCAATGCCAAGTATCTGGATCTATTTCATGAGTGGGCGAGGATGACAGGGCGACAGCTTCGCATCCTGAACAACGGCATTACTGATCCCGGCGAAAGAAAGGGCGCGCTTTTCGACCTGGCGCTTGGTCTGGACGCTGCCGGCCGCGATGAGCCGGTTGTAGTATTCGGTTCGGATTCGCTATTCCAGTTTGACTTAAGCTTATTTTTTGACGCCTTTCATGCGACTGCATCGAATTTAGTGGGTGTTCGTCATAATCCTGATTTAACGGATCAACGGCGACGAGGCGTTGTAGGGCTCAGCGCGAATGGGAAAATCACGCGCTTTGAAGAAAAGCCTGACCATCCATTTTCTACGATTGCCGCTACGGCGCTATATGGGTTTCAGCCAGCTGCTTTGCTTCAATTGAACGATTACTTGGCAGTTAGCGATGACGTCGACTCGCCAGGACACTTCGTCAGTCACTTGGTCTCTAAGATGGACGTGCGCGGCTGGTTCCTCCCCGGCGAGCTGATTGACTACGGCCATGCCAGCGTTCTCGCCAAGCAGTTGGATCAATAGCCAGACCTATGGCATATCAATCACGGGGTTAACGTCAGAGTCCCGCTAAGCATGCTCGCTGAATCGATTTCAAAGCGCTTCCCACAGGTCAAACGTGTGGTTTAACACCGATTTCCAGTAGTCGTGAGTTCGCGGGTTTCCTGATTCCGCCATAAAGAGCAGGGGCGTTCGAGCGACCAGCGGCCAATAGTGTTTACAGCGTGCCAGAAGATATTCGGGAGACAGCGTCTCTTTTGGTTGAACGTCTTGTCTCTCCGCAGCGTATTGGTGTAAGAGTGATTTGATCATGCTTAGAGGCGTGCGGGATGTCGCAAATAAATAGGCGAGATCGAACGCCGCTGGTCCAAAACAGTAATCTCCCCAATCAAGGATGACCCATTCGCCGGCAGCGATCAGATTGTCGGGTCGTAAATCGCAGTGAATGATACCGAAAGGCTCCTGCTCGTCTGAGAATAAGCCTTTCGACTGAGCCTCGACGAGCGCTATAAAGTGAGCTCCTTGCTCTGAGGCGCGTAGTACCTCCATCGCGGCGCGCTCCTGATCGCTCAGTGGGCCAAGTTGGGCAATATTGTCTGAGAAGTGGTAGGGGATTTCGTCGGCGCTTATGTCGCTACTATGTAATTCAGCCGTGACCTCGATACCGCTTTTGATCCAGTCTCTAGAACTTGCTTGGTGCCCTCCTGGCTGTTCTCCCGCATAGATGGACACCCCGAATGCAGACCCCGAACCCGCGTGAACTAGCTGGTCTGCCATCTTGCGGCGAGAAGATGGTGCTTCCGTAGATGCAACCAAAGCGTGCATGTCCTCGAGAAGCAGCAATCCCTCATCTGCTGCTGGCGATTCGCCTTGTAAGTATATCTCTGGCGTCCTGGGCTTAATGCGCGAGCGAAGATGCCGATAAAAAAACCACTCTCTCTCGTAGCTAAAAAATTGGGCGTTGATCCCTCCGGTTTCCCTACGCAATTTGATAATAACTGTTTGGGGAGATTGGTTCTGTGCCTCGATCTTGGCTCGAAAGACATCAGCAACGTGGCCAGACTCGATAGAAGAAAGAGCCTTCAGGTCCCAGCGGCCTGCTGAGCGCCGGTGGATGCTTTCTTTGACGCGCGTGAAGGGTTCAGCAATGGGCAAGGTGCAGCGGCCTATTGCCCTGAGTGATCGAGAGATAGGGAAACGCTTCTTACCGTTTGACTGGTCTGATCCTTGATAGCGGCGTGCAAGCGGCGTGCCTGCCAATCGATTTCAATCAACCCAAAATTGGCCTCATAAAAAGGTTCACCCAATCTGTAGGGACCAGGTTCGACCTTGATGTTGGAGACAATGGAAGTCAAAGGCAGGTTCAATGACGATGAAGTCAGTTCCAGGATGGGGGTTGATGATCTGTCTTTATCGAAGTAAATCCCCGCTAGGTGTCGATCGCCCGATAGGACGAGGGTTGTTCCCGATGCCTCGCTGATCATTCTGATCAGCCGCTCCTGTTCCGCGGGAAAGAGCCGCCAGGCTTCCCACTGGTGGCCGTCGGCTAGTACCTGGATTGAGCTAGCAATCAACCGAACGTCAGCGGGTTGAGCGAGTTCTGCTTGCAACCAGGACCACTGAGCGGTCCCAAGTACCGATTGGGCATCAGCACTCGTTGGCGTATAGCGTCCATGAGCAGGTGGCAGTAGCGGCTTTTCCAGCCCAGAGCGAAAAGATCGTGTATCGAGCAGGATCAGTTGACCCCGCCTGCCTACGGGTCCGAACGACACGGCGCGGTAAACGCCCGGCCTTGCAATGCTGGGGTCGCCGGGTGGTATGTTCCAAAAGGTTTCGAAGAGTCGCTCCGACGNGGCTTTGTGCCTGAACNCCNCGCCAGCATCATTTAACCCGTAGTCGTGATCATCCCAGGTTGCGTAGAGGGGAATCTTATCNCTGAGTCGTTGAAANGCAGGGGAATTGCCAAGTGCGTCATACGCTTCGGTGAGNGACCGAAGTAACGGGTCATCTGACTCATCNTCCGCATAAACGTTGTCTCCCAAAAAGACAAAGATATCGGGGTTNNCTTGGGTGATGGTATCGAAAATGGCNANTGACTCCTGCNGGTCCGCNCAGCTACCAAATGCGATGCGCTCGATCGGTGTTTGCTGGATTGTCGAGGCGGGGAGGGGCTTTGCATGCAATGCAATGACGCNTGCTAAGGCNAGGAGCGCNAANTTTTGGNAAAAAAAGAGTTTCATCACGNTCTCAAANTTCATCGAATCCTGNTCGTGGCTNAGTGTATCATGAGGGNTTCGCGGCGAAGCGCGCGGTTAACGGTTAGGCNGAGGGAGCCTAATATTGAATGANANTGAGTGGATAACGAGGAGGAATGNGGATGGGGCAGCGGAGCGANAGCGCGGTTCATATCCCACTAGAACACCCATATGTTGCGCCTGAAGAGGTAACGAGGCGAGCGAGGNCGTTTTGTGAGCAGATCCGTTCCCGNAGAACCGTGCGTATGTTTTCCACNGAACGAGTTGAAGATGACGCCATTCGCTCCTGCATTCTGGCAGCGGGCNCTGCGCCAAGTGGTGCCAACCAGCAACCTTGGCACTTCGCTATGGTTAGTTCACCCGACGTGAAAGCGATGATACGACGCGAAGCGGAGGTGGAGGAGCGAGCATTTTATAGTGAGCGAGCTTCTGAAGAATGGCTTGATGCGCTGGCACCGATTGGAACGGACGCGAATAAAGCATTCCTTGAGGACGCGAGTCATCTGATTGCTATCTTTCAGGTTCGGCATTCCATCGATGAAGAGGGCAACAAAGTCAAACATTACTATCCCCTTGAATCCGTCGGCATAGCGACGGGATTTTTGATCGCTGCCTGCCATCAAGCGGGTCTTGTAACGCTAACTCATACTCCGAGCCCGATGCGGTTTCTCAACAAGATTCTTGCTCGGCCGAGTGCCGAACGCCCATTCTTGCTATTGGCAGTGGGATACCCTGCAGAGGGGGCCTGCGTACCCGATATCCATCGCAAACCGGCAGATCAGATTTTATCCATGCACTAGCCGTCGGGTTCTCGTGCGTTAGCTGGGGTGTTGAATTGGCCTGAGCGCGGGCATGGTGGGAAAATCACGCCAATGCCCTTTTTTGGGGCTGTTACTCCCCTCAACTCACCGGGATTCAGAAATGCGGTGTTCCCAAATTCACACCCTATAGCGTTGATACTAGCGAGCATGCGAGCTCTGATTATCGTTAATCGCGCAATGCCTACGGTCTTGTTTGCTTACGATGGCTGAAAAGGCACCCAACATGGAAGGCTCAGCGCAGCGAGGTGGCTGCGTTGATTGGATTAGATCGGTGCGCGTGCAGGGGATTGCTGCGCCGTTCGCTTCTGGAGCGAAATGAGATCCGCTAAGACATTGCCGGCCTCGACAATGTAGGCATCGGGTGGCTCTTTCTCCTCAGCATCGGTGTCCTCTAATCCTTCCACCTGATTAGCATCGTTCGTCGCGCCGGACAGATCGATTGAAGGCGTTGGCGATGATAGACCGTCTTCCGATACATCGGTCAGTTCGGAATTGATTCCCCCGTTTGCGACGAAGTCGGATATTGACTCTGTATCACCTAAGGTTGTAGGGGTGTCGGCGTTATCAGACTGCTCATTCAATTCCTCAAGTGAGGCGACCGCTGGCAACCCCTGGGCCGCGCGCTTGGTATTCGTGAGTGCTAGCCAGAACGATTCGTTATCTGATTTCTCTTGTATCCGCTCCGATTCTCGCAGTGAGAGCTGCGTATCGTCAGCTCTTAACTGACGATACTTAAAGGCCTCGATAACATAATTAAATTCTGGATCTTCCAGTATTCTTGCTTCATGCCTGCTGATCAGTTCCGGCAAATAGGCTTGAATATCGCCCTTGGCTCTGTAATACGTGGGCCGAATTTGGTCCCAGGGTAGTGGATCGTCCAAGGTGCTCTCGCCAATCGCCTCTGGATCATAATCATCCGGGTAGCGTAAATCAGGGATGATGCCGCGATGCTGGGTTGAATCACCCGTGATCCGGTAGAACTTAGCTTGCGTCATCTTCAACTGACCATATTCGAGGGGTTGCAACGTCTGCACGGTTCCCTTGCCGAAGGTTTGGGTGCCGATCACCAAACCTCGTTGGTAGTCTTGAATAGCGCCCGCGAAAATTTCTGAGGCGGAGGCGCTCAGTCTGTTGACTAAGACGGCAAGTGGACCGCGGTAAGACGTGCGTACATCTCGGTCACTCAAGACATCAACGCGATTCGCTTTGCTTCGAATTTGAACGGTGGGGCCCCGATCGATAAAAAGGCCAGTGAGCGTTTTTGCTTCCTGCAGTGAACCGCCCCCGTTATCCCGAAGATCGATAATGACCCCATCTACATTTTGGGCCTGCAGCTCGTCGAGTAGCCGTTTGACGTCGCGGGTCGTGCTCCGGAAATTTGGGTCCCCGTTCTGCATTGCCTTGAAATCCACATAAAAGGTGGGGATATCAATCACGCCGATTCGAACCAGATTGCCAAACTGTTCTATTTCAACGACTTCGGCTTGGGCCGTCTGTTCTTCAAGTTCCACTTTTTTTCGGACAATCTCTACAACCCTCGAGCTAGCCAAGTCCGATGAACCCTCTGGAAGGATTTGCAGAAAGACGCTTGTATCTCGCTTACCCCGAATGAGTTGCACAACGTCGTCAACGCGCCACCCGATGATGTCAACAATGTCCTCATTTTCTTGGCCCACACCAATGATCCGATCGTTGGGTCTGATGGACTTGGACTTTTCCGCAGGCCCAGCAGGGACAAGACTCACAACCTTCGTGTATTCATCCTCTGTTTGTAGCAGGGCGCCGATGCCTTCAAGAGACAGGCTCATGTTGATGTTAAAGTTTTCGCTCGTGATAGGGGAAAAGTACTGGGTGTGTGGATCGTAGGTTTTGGCGAACGCATTCATAAAGAGCTGATAGACGTCGTCCTGGTTAGTTTTCTCAAGTCGGCTCAATCTAATTGAATAGCGCTTATGAAGGAGGGTTTGAATGTCTTCGAAGGACTTGCCCGCTAACTTGAGATTCAATACATCATTTTTGATGCGCTTTCGCCATAACTCATCGAGTGCCGTCTCGCTGATTGCGAAGGGTAGTTCTGATCGGTCTAGCTCGAGATGCTCCTCTCTTTCAAAGTCAAACTGATCGACTCCTCGATCGATCAACTCGATGACCCAGGAGAAGCGTGCGGTGACTTTGGCTTGGTATCGGTTAAAAATGTCGAACGCGGGTCCGAGATCAGATCGTCTGAGCGAGTTATCAAGTTCCCATCGATACTGTGACAATGCTGCGACATCGGGTTGGGTGAGGTAGCTTTTGGAAGGGTCCAGGTCTTCGATATAGCGATCAAACACTTCTGCGGAAACGTCATCATCTAAGACCTGATCGACGTAGTGCTGCTCTCTCAACGCACTCAGGACGTGTTTGGTGGTGATCTCTTGGATATCGCTCGGCGCTAGCTCCGATGTTGTGGCGGTCGCCAGCGCAGTGCCACTCGTGCCAATGATCGATATCAGGTACAAGGTCAGAAGCGTTGTCCTGGTGCTTGTAATTCTGAGGTGAATCGATTGGGGCAGCATTTTCCAAGCGGTGAGCAAACGAGCTATTGGCCGATAATCACGCATTCCAGTTGCAGAAAAACGAGGGTTGTCTTGGCGCGTTCCGATCAATCGTTTTAGGAAGGGCGAGAATACACGGGTCATGACTGTTGAATGTCCTGCTGCAGAGGTGGCACCAAGTGAGGCTAGCATAAAAAAGAATACCTGGTTTCTACGAAGTTGCTCAAACAGTTGCTCAATCGTCTGAAGCAAGATCAGATGAATAGTCTGTCACCAGACTACGCTGTGCTTTGTTAGCGTTCATCTGCCAGATCAAAGGTGGTTCGAATGGATGTTGGAAGATGGTTTGGGTGCTGACCTCCTGGCTGTCAATGCGTACTAAACTATAAGGAGGAGGGACCAAGTCGACTCGGTGGTGAGTGGGTGATTGTTTGTCAAGATAAAACAATCACGGACGGAATGACTAAATTTCGATGCTGGATTGACGATAACCGGCGAGCCCGCTTGGCGTAGTGTTGCGCTACCTTTTGATGCTTGAGCTTGCCTCGAGCGATAGAGGAGCAAGCGCCGGCAGGGAAGGTCAAGGTCACGCCTGAGGTTTGGGTTGTGCGATACTGTACTTGTTGAAAGGAGTTGGATAATGAAACAAGTCAGTTTGAGAGCTTGGTTGATCGCGGCTTTTTTGGGTTTTCAGGTGAATGTACATGCGAGCGAGGGCGCAGAGGCAGATGACGCAGGCCTGACTGAGGGGAGGGGTTATTTTTTTGGCTACTCGTTTGGCAACATGCTTCAACAGAATGGAAATCCTGATGTTGATTTGGGCGCGTTGCTGGAAGGGATTAAGGATTCCCTAGGTGGTGTGCAGCCCACCTTATCAGCAGAAGAACAAACCGCCATCATCGAAATGGTTCGTACCCGTCAAGCTGAAATGGAAGCTGCCGCTCAGGCCGAGCGCGATAGTATGGCGACAGATTCCAAGGCGGCTGGCGTCGCCTATCTTGCCAAGAACGCGGAAAGTGCTGATGTAAAGGTCACGGCTTCTGGACTGCAGGTTGAGACTATAGTCGAAGGGAAAGGCCAGGCGCCAAGCGCAACCGACAAAGTCGTTGTGCATTATGAGGGCCGGCTGATTGATGGGACGGTCTTCGATAGCTCCATTGCTAGAGGTCAGCCTGCCGAGTTTGGATTGAACCAGGTGATTCCAGGGTGGACAGAAGGGCTGCAGCTCATGAAGCCTGGAGGGAAAGCCCGTCTCACTATTCCGTCAGAGTTGGGGTACGGCCCTGGCGGCGTCGGAAATATTCCCCCTAACGCGGTCTTGGTGTTTGACGTAGAACTGATCGAAGTGAAGTAGTAATCCTCAGTTGGGGTTGGCCTTAGCGCTCCCTCGTGAGCGAGGCACTCCGTTTCTCGTTAGGTTCAGTCAGCTGTCATCAATTTGGATACCGAGAGGGACTGCGAGATACAGCAGTTGGTCTGACGTCAGAGTGACGCCGTCAAGTCCGATGAGTGTGGGGTTGATTGAATTAAAAAGGCTTCCTCTCAGGTCGCAATCAATGATCACGGCCCGGTCGAAAATGCCGCCACCGAGATCGCATTCCGACAGGGTAGACCCCTCAAGGTTGGCCTCTGTCCAATTGACCTCGAGGCAGCGAGTATGGTCGAAGTGACTGGCTTTGAGTTCAGAGTGCGAGAGGTCGGCGAAAGAAAGCTGGGAGTCTGAGATAAGCGATGCGTGCAGCGTCGTGTTGTCATTGATGTGTCGAGCATTGCTCACGCCTCGCGCGTTCAAGCCAACGGCCTTAGTGGCAGATATTGTGACGTCGTACCACTTCGATTGAGATAAATCACTATTCGTTAAGTCGCACTGATGAAAGGTCGCATGGGAAAGGTCCGCGTAACGAAAGGATGTGCCCGCTAAAGTGACCTCGTCATGGAACTTGCAGCTTTCAAAATGGGCGTGCCGCAGCGATGCGCTGTTGAACGAACAGGACTGAAAGAAGCAGTTTTCGAACGTATGGTCCTCCAATGATCCCTCGAAAACGACACTTTCAAACCTGTTGCTATAGAACGCCGTCTCGTTCAGGCCGCGGTGCTCGTCAAACTGTCGTTGAGTTATCGTTTTCGCTTCAGTCAATGGTCCACCTCTTGCTCGCTTTAAGTGCTAGCATCATACCTTTGCTCGGATAGGCTGCAGTATGCGCCGTTTGCTTTCAACATTTGTATTTGGCGGCGCTTTTATCTGGGTCGCAGTCGTGTTTTTTGATGTGCCTCGAGAGATTATTTGGGTCTTCCTTGTTTTGACTGTCGTCTTGGTTTTCAGTTTGGTGGTTGCCGGTTTGTTCGGAGGGGTCTTCTTGCGATTGATGCGCCGAGAGCGGCGAAGTAAACGCTGGTTTAATCAACCTGAGGCAGACGTCGAATCAGAGACAGATCCATCGATTAAGGCGCCCGATCGCTAGCAATGAATCGATGTGCGATCAATGCGTGTTATGGGTAGGAGGAGTGAGTATTCGAGTGGCGCTTAAAGCCCCGTCGGCAAGAAAAGAGCGTCGGTTCGAATGCGCCGATTCCAAACAAGGACTCAGTCAGAGCCTAACCAGAGTCCTGTTAGGTGTAGCTAAATTTCGCTAGCTAGTGACTCAGTCTCTAACCGTTGGTTCTCCAGTTCGCTGTTTCCCTAGACTGCAGACGGCCAGGCTGGAACCTGACGGCAGCATTCATGTGAGACTCCTCACGATACCAACTCCGGTAGATCGGATTTGGCCAGTTCGCAAGCCTTCGATAGGGTGGCTT
>PBWF01000045.1 GCA_002728935.1 Gammaproteobacteria bacterium
ACTGCTCCTGCTCGGATAAATCCTCAGCGGCTAGGTCTCGATCCTGATCGACTGGTGATAGTGCGAGCTCCCCGTTAGGCCCAGCCTCGTCGTAAGACTCTTCTGCAATCTCAGCGCTGTCCTCTGCTCGCGCACCCTCTGGATCGGGGACGACATCCCGGTCAGTGGTTAATGATGAATTTTCATCACTCACAGAGGAGCCGGGGGTCCTTGCCGACAAGGCTTCATCCCTGATCTGGCCTCCAGCACTCGAGCTAGTCTCCTTCACTGATGAAGGCGGAAGACCCGAGCGATCCCCTTGCCCGCCAGACATCAGCATCCAAACCAACAGCACAACGATCACCAACACCGCGATTCCCACTGCGCCAGCCCTGAATATGGGGTTTTTCGCTAGTGAGGGATCCTCAGCGTTCATCAAAATTGTCGCTTCATCGCCTTGCCCCTCGTCGCGCCCCACTTCAGCGTCATACGCGGCTACGAGCTCACTGCCCTCTAACCCTACAACGCGCGCGTACGCCCGAATGTATCCGCGAATAAACGCTTTCTTAGGAATTCGCTCAAAGGCTCCATCATCTAGAAACTCGATGATTTGCGTCGTTAAAAAGAGTTTTTCGGCGACCTCGACCTGGGAAAGCTTCTTCTCCATCCGGGCTCTTTGAAGCCGGAGTCCAACGCTGATCTCTCCTTGCTGCCCGACGGATTCGCTCATGTTCGCTCCTCGACGAGATCGCCTAGACGCTTGGCGTCGTCAGTCCTTGGATACCGCTTTTTCATCGCAGCGTAACAATCTTGTGCTCTCGCTTCGTCACTAAAATGATGAGCAACTAGGCCACACAGCAGCAATCTGCGAGATGACAGGCTTCCAAACTCGTCGAGCCGCGCATCCAGCAATCTGGCCTGCTCAAACGCTTCCTCGTCGAAATGGAGGAGCGCAAGTTCAGTCATCGAGCGGCCAAGCTTAAGATTCAAGCTAAGGACTCGGTCGAAGGCGACCTTCGCCTCATCGATGTCAGCTAACGATTTATGCGCAAATCCGAGATTCTCAAGCGCTTGACCTCGCCTCGCATAAGACTGATCGGAGACCGCGACTTGGAGTTGGGCAATTGCCTCCTCAGCGCGACCTTGCGCGTAAAGAAACGCGCCGAAATTGTTCCTAGCTGCGCTATTTTTGGGATCGAGTGCGATTGCTTTTTCGAAAAGGGATTCAGCCAACGTCCACTCCTGCTCCTGCTGGAAACCCAGTGCAAGGCTGGCGTGCGCCTCTGGCGACCTAGGGTCAACATCCAGAGCTTTATGCATATTTTCTTTGGCACAAATCGTGTCACCCTGCATCAAACAGGCGATCCCGAGCTCCACTGCGCGCGTAAGGACCTCCTGATCATCGGTCGCCGATCTTGATCCAGTAACAACGCAGCCTGCGCTGCGCAAGCAAACAAGGGCGAGCGCTACACGGAACACGCTGCATCCTCCACAGCACTATCCTCTATAGCTCTATCCTCCTTGGGTTCAATTAATCCCTCAGCAGCCCATATTCGCTGATAGCGCGCGTTACGCTTGGTTCGATCTTCAACTGCCCCTGCCAGCTGGCCGCAAGCGGCATCAATATCGTCCCCGCGCGTCGTTCTGACCATCACGGTGTAACCCGCTTCGATCAGCCGATTTTGGAAAAATCGCAGCTTTGCCGACTTGGGTCTGCGAAAACGAGACCCAGGGAATGGATTAAACGGAATCAAATTGATCTTGCAGGGCAAGTCACGCAGCAGCTTCGCGAGCGCCTCGGCGTGATCGGCATGATCGTTCATCCCATCGATCAATGTGTACTCAATCGTCACTGTACGCTTTTCGCCTAACGTCACTGCATATCGCTTGCAAGCATCCAGCAGCGTTGCAATGTTGTAACGGCGGTTCAGCGGAACGAGTTGGTTTCGCAAGTAATCGACAGGGGCGTGCAAGGAAATAGCCAGCGACACATCTGTTTCGGTCATGAGCCGCTCAATGCCGGGCACTACACCAGCAGTCGAAACCGTTACCTTTCGCTTTGAAATCCCGTACCCCAAATCGTCCATCATGATCGAGATAGCGGGCAAGACCGCCTCCATATTGAGGAGCGGCTCACCCATTCCCATCAACACCACATTGGTGACCGCACGATCTCTACCTGGGATTCGCCCTGCGAGGCGACGTTCGGCCACTCGCACTTGACCCACAATCTCACCAGCAAGGAGGTTCGAGTTAAAACCCTGCTTTCCTGTGGAACAGAACGTGCAGTCGAGCACGCATCCGACTTGGGATGACACGCACAAGGTGCCGCGGCCGCCTTCAGGGATGAATACAGTCTCTATGGCGCTTCCCGATCGAGCTTCCAGCAGCCACTTAATAGTGCCGTCTTTCGATACTTTCTCGCTGATGACAGGAGGCTCTGCAATCTCTGCGTGCTCCACTAAATAAGCACGCAGCTGCTTGCTGATATCCGTCATTGCCTCGAAATCATCGACGGAACGATGGTGCAACCACTTCATGATTTGGGTCGCCCGAAAAGGCTTCTCGCCCAGTTCGGTCAGCAGTGATTGCCACTGTGCCCGACTGAGCCCCAAAACATCATGTTTGACGGTGGGAGTGGTCACTGCACGTTCCTTACCCTGGATCAGATCCTAGTGGTTCGCTTTAACGTGGACAGATTTGATCATCAGCGAAGAAATAGGCTACTTCTCTAGCCGCTGAAGTCGGTGAATCGGAGCCGTGNACTGCGTTCGCATCGATCGTGCTCGCAAAGTCCGCACGAATGGTTCCTGCATCTGCTTCTTGAGGGTTAGTTGCACCCATCAATTTGCGGTTAAGGGCAATGGAGTCTTCCCCCTCTANTACTTGTACAACCACAGGGCCAGAGGTCATAAAAGCAACCAGATCGGCAAAAAACCCTTTGCCGTCATGTTCGGCATAGAACCCTTTTGCCTTCTCCTCGCTCAGGTGCTCCATTCTTGATGCCACCACTTTTAGCCCTGCAGCCTCGAATCGAGCCACGATCTCGCCAATCACATTCTTNGCAACAGCATCGGGTTTGATAATCGATAAAGTACGTTCAACAGCCATAAAATCCCCAGACTCTACGAAATTTAAAGCGCGACATTATACGCGNTGATCGTAGATTGATACAGAGAATCAGATACTTATGCGGCGTTGCTTATGGGCGGGCTTATTCAGTCTTGCGCNCCGCAAGNCTAGTCCATTTCATCGAGCCAGGTCATTTGGATAGCCTCGAGAATGCGCTCCCCGCACCGTTCCGGCTCATCGTCAAATTCAGCCAGCGCTTCGACCCAGGCTTTGAGTTCAGTAAAGCGAACCGTTAGCGGGTCAACATCAGGGTGTTCATCAATCAGTGCAAGCACAATATCCAATGTGTCGGTCCACTTCATATGTTTACCTCAGTGATTTTCCGATACTTGGTTAATCGTGTATTTCGGAATCTCGATCACCAGGTCTTCGTCTTCCACGATCACCTGGCAGGCCAATCTCGAATCGGGTTCAAGGCCCCAAGCCTTATCTAACAGGTCGTCTTCAAGGTCCTCAGCAGGCTCGAGGGAGTCAAAACCTTCCCTCAGTACGACGTGGCAAGTCGTACAAGCGCAAGCCATTTCACACGCGTGCTCGATCTTAATTCCGTGATCGAGCGCGATATCAATCAGCCGATCGCCGGGGTTGGCATCCAGAACGGCACCCTCTGGGCACCGCTCGCCGTGTGGCAGAAAAATGAGTTTTGGCAACGCTTATCTCCCTCAATGCATGAAGCGGCTATTCTTCACTCAGTGCATCAACCGATTGTCCTTGAAGTGCTCGACGAATTTCGCGATTCATTCGTCTAGCGGCGAATTCATCACTGGCTTCACTCAACGCCTTCGTTTCGAGCCTGATCGCTTCAGTCTGACCGCCCGCAACCGCAGTGCGCATCGTGTCCATAGCACTTTCGAGTCTGCCTCGCTCATCTTCCGTTAACAGTGAGCCATCGGCTTCGAGTGCCATCGTCAGCGCATCAACGAGTCTCTCTGCGTCGACCCGCGCTTCCGCTAACATCCGGGCGCCGGCGTCATCAGCAGCATGTTCCATAGAGGATCGGAGCATGTTCGCCATATCGTCGTCCGANAATCCGTAGGCTGGTTTGACCTCGATTTTCGCTTTGGTCCCAGTGCTGGTTTCCTCAGCAGACACCGAGAGTAGTCCATCGGCGTCCACCCTAAAATCAACCCGAATTTTCGCTGCACCCGCGACCATCGGCGGGATGCCTCGAAGTACAAACTGCGCCAGCGATCGGCAATCATCAACCAATTCCCGCTCTCCCTGAAGCACATGAATAAGCATCGCCGTTTGGCCGTCTTTGTAGGTTGTAAATTCTTGCGCCCGCTGGACTGGAATTGGTGTATTGCGGCTGATCACTTTCTCAACCAGGCCTCCCATGGTTTCCAGGCCTAAAGAGAGGGGTAATACGTCAAGGAGAAGCATTTCATCTTCTGGCTTATTCCCAACTAACAGATCGGCTTGTAGCCCAGCGCCGAGCGCGACGACTCGATCAGGATCAAGGTCCGTTAGCGGTGCGCGGCCAAAGTAATCCTTGATCGCATCACGCACCATAGGCATTCTCGTTGAGCCACCTACCAGGACCACATTGGCAATATCATCCAGATCCATCTGCGCATCACGAATCGTCTTTCGAGTAATGCGAACCGTTTCCTCTACTAAGCTCGCTGCAACTTCAGTCAAGGCTTGCCTATCAAATGAACCAGACCAATCAATACCCTCTGGGGTGAGATCAACAGCAACGATCGCCTCATCAGACAGCGCCTCTTTAATCGNCCTTGCCTTAATGATGAGCGCCCGCCTCATCTCTTGCGTAGCACCGCCATTCAGCTGACTGCGCTTGATCAACTCACTCGCGATGGCGATGTCTACATCGTCGCCCCCGAGACTCGTATTGCCTCCAGTTGCGAGCACCTCGAAAACACCCATTCGCATCCGCAGTACCGATACGTCAAAGGTTCCGCCGCCAAGGTCATACACCACCACCACNCCTTCAGCNCCAGAATCTAATCCATAAGCAAGTGCGGCTGCGGTTGGTTCGCTCACAAGTCGCATCACATTGAGCCCAGCAAGCTCGGCAGCATCCTTCGTTGCCTGCCTTTGCCCATCATCAAAGTAAGCGGGAACAGTAATCACGACCCCATCGAGCGAGCCGCCCAAGGTCTCCTCAGCACGCTCACTCAAGACGCGTAAAATCTCAGCAGATATCTCGACGGGCGTTTTTTCCCCTTGCCTGGTTTCCAAACGAACCATGCCATCGGCTTGATCAGCGACGCAATAGTCCAACAGCTGGCCTCTGGACTCGAGGTCATCCTTGCCCCGACCCATCAGTCGCTTGATTGAGGCAATGGTGTTGGCCGGATCTAATACACCAGCCTGGACCGCACCATCTCCAACGCTAACCCCATTCTCTTCCTCGTAGCGAACAACACTTGGCAGCAAATGCGATCCAGACTCGTCGGGCAACGTTTGGACGCGGCCCGCCCGAACAGAGGCAATGAGCGAATGGGTAGTCCCAAGATCAATGCCGGCAGCTAGCTTCCGCTGATGTGGGTCTATGGCTTGTCCCGGTTCTGTGATTTGTATCAGCGCCATGCTAGTCATCCAACAATCGGTCTTCTAATCGGAGCATGTCTCGCTCGAGCTTTTTCAAAAACTGCAGTGCGTAGATCGCGCTTTTGACACCGGCAGCCGAATCTTTGTCAAAGTGCAANCTGAGTGAATCGCACTGCTCAGCAACGCTCTGCTTCAGTTTGTCTTTGAATCGATCGAGTTCACTGAGCNCTCTCGACTGCTCAATCTCCTCAAGGGCTTCTCTAAACATCATCTGGGTCATCAAAAAATCCGAGGGGAGAGAGGGGTTTTCCTCAAGTTCAACGCCACGAATGGACAGCAGGTAAATAGCTCGATACAGCTGGTCTTTAAGCGTCTGATACCCCTCGTTAATGCGCATTGACCACTGAGTCGCTGCACGTCTCTCATGATCTGGAAGCGACGCATACCGGTCTGGGTGGAATTGCTTTTGCAGTAAAACGTAGGCTTCTTCTAATGCTCTTTCATCGACGTCAAAGCGTTCATCGAGGCCGAACAATGCAAAGAAACTCTGTGAGAGGTCGAAAGTCATCTCACTAGACGGTGAAGCTCTCTCCGCAACCGCACTCGCCTGCGACGTTAGGGTTCTTAAACTCAAACCCTTCGTTCAGGCCTTTTTTAACGTAATCCATCTCAGTGCCATCGACATACACAAGGCTTTTAGGGTCGATGTAGACGTTGACCCCTTTGGTTTCAAACGAGACATCCTGGGATTCAGGCTGATCCACAGGCTCAATCACGTACATCAAACCAGAGCAGCCGGTTGTCTTCACGGCGAGCCGGATACCCACGCCTCGACCCCGGTCAGTCAAATAATCTTGGATGTGTGTGGCGGCCGTGTCTGTGAGACTAATTCCCATCGTCGTCCCTATTTTTTTGCCCGATGATTGTTATCTAGTAGCTGCTACGATGCCTTGCAGGCTCACTCTGCGTCGTTTTTCGCTTTGAAATCGTTAATGGCTGCCTTGATGGCATCCTCAGCGAGCACAGAGCAGTGGATCTTAACAGGAGGCAGCGCCAATTCCTCGGCGATTTCAGTGTTCTTAATTTGGGCCGCATCATCCAGCGTTCGCCCTTTCACCCATTCGGTAAGCAGCGAACTGGAAGCGATCGCCGAACCACAACCGTAAGTCTTGAACTTGGCGTCTTCGATGACGCCCTCATCGTTAACCTTGATTTGCAAGCGCATCACGTCGCCACAGGCAGGGGCTCCCACCATTCCCGTACCCACACTTTGGTCTTCATCATCAAACTTCCCGACGTTTCGGGGATTTTGGTAGTGATCCATCACTTGGTCGCTATACGCCATGATCGTTCTCCAATGATTTTGTGAGTCGCTAGTGCGCTGCCCACTCAATTTTGTCTAAGTCTACGCCATCTTTGTACATATCCCAGAGTGGCGAGAGGTCTCTAAGCTTTTCGACAGCCTGCCGAACCTGATCAATCGCTTGGTCAACATCGGCTTCTGTAGTGAACCGGCCGATTGAAAATCTGAGTGAGCTGTGGGCCAGCTCATCATTCATACCCAATGCTCTCAGTACGTAAGAGGGCTCTAGGCTTGCAGACGTGCAGGCGGATCCACTGGAAACCGCGAGTTCGGGAAGCGACATGATCAGTGACTCACCTTCAACGAAGTTGAAGCTCATATTGATGATGCCAGGTATGTGTGCATTCAAATCGCCGTTCGCNTAGACCTCCTCCATCTCACGCAGCCCATCCCAGAGTCGCTCACGGAGCTTCAAGATTCGAGTGCCCTCTTCTTGCATTTCAGCGCCCGCAATCCTACAGGCCTCACCCATACCTACTAACTGATGGGTAGCGAGCGTTCCTGATCGCATACCACGCTCATGACCACCACCATGCATCTGGGCTTCAAGTCGAACCCGAGGCTTNCGGCTGACAAAAAGTATGCCGACGCCTTTGGGCCCGTACATTTTGTGCGCTGACAGAGACATCAGGTCGACTTTGAGCTGATTTAAATCGATGGGCATTTTGCCAGCGCTTTGAGCTGCATCAACATGAAAGAATACTTTCGCCTCCCGACAAATTTCACCAATACCGGCGATGTCATTGACCACACCGATCTCATTATTCACGTGCATGATGGAGACTAGCGTCGTGTCTTCCCGAATCGCATCGGCAACTTGTTGAGGAGTAATCAACCCATCCTCACCGGGCTCCAAATAAGTGACTTCGAACCCCTCTTTTTCAAGATGACGGCAGGGGTCAAGCACGGCTTTGTGCTCGATTTTCGAAGTCACAATGTGCTTTCCACGGGTTTTATAGAACTGGGCAACCCCCTTAATCGCGAGATTGTCAGATTCGGTAGCGCCCGACGTCCACACGATTTCTCGCGGATCACAATGCAACAAATCAGCAACCTGCTGCCGCGCGAGTTCCACGGCCTCTTCTGCTTCCCAGCCAAATTTGTGTGAACGGCTGGCAGGGTTTCCAAAGTTACCCTCCGCCATTAGGCACTCACTCATCTTTTGCGCGACTCGCGGGTCCACCGGGGTGGTGGCCGCATAATCAAAATAAACCGGCGCTCTCATACTGTCTCCAACTTCACCTTTATCTCTACCGATCACTCACTCGTTGACGAGTTTGTGATTGATCCTTTTTGTTAGCTCCTATTTGCTAACTATCTACTCAACGTTTTGTTAACTGTCTCTTTGCTATCCATTTACTGCTGGCTTTTTCCTAGCTTTTACTTACCAACTGATTTTGGCCTTTCGGTAAAACGTTGACTCCTCTCCGCGATCTTTTCGCCATTTTAGCGACCTCAGGTTGAGATCTGGATCAAGTACTAGCTACGTTTCGCCCCGCCTTTTTACTGTGGAAACTGAGCCTGAGATCTCAATTTCATCCATCTTTTAACGACCGTTTAACAACTGGTCTTTCAAAAACTGTTCTTTTAACTTCCGATCATTTATCGGCTAATTACCAACCACGCTTTCCAANTCGTGAGACCAGCGAGTAAAGTTTCCCTTGATCTAGTTATCAGTTGCCTCGACCTAGTGTCCTCTACCAATCAGCGCCATGCTCTCCTCTTGCCGCGCTGCAATCACTTGCACCGTATTTTTCTCGGCTAGATTCGCAAGGTTGATCCGAGCCAAAAAAGAGTGAATTTGATCGTTCAAATCGGCCCACAGCTCATGGGTCAAACACATTGACCCGCCTTGGCAGTCCGCCTTACCAGCGCAGCGAGTCGCATCTACCGTCTCATCAACGGACCNNACAATTTCGGCCACACTAATTTGCTCGCTGTCTCGGCTAAGTCGATATCCGCCGCCTGGCCCTCGAACACTGGTCACGAGTTCGCTTCTTTTNAGCTTNGCAAACAGCTGTTCCAGATACGGCTGACTGATGCCTTGTCGCTGCGATACGTCCGCAAGATTGATCGGGCCCTCATCCTGGTGGACCGCAAGATCAACCATTGCTGTTACTGCGTACCGGCCTTTGGCGGTTAGCTTCATATGCCACTCTTTATGGACCACTTCCGACGNAGTCACAGTTTAGCGGACCCACTACTAATAACCAATCAGTTTAGTTGGTTATTAGTCTTGATGATCGCCTCAATCAGGGCAATGAATAGCGGTCGTTGGTCTCTCCGTACTCATTTCATCGCTCATGATGTAGAGGCCGCGGCAGCTTGTTCCCCCACCGCAGCTCTCTCAAGGCATTGGCAAGCCGCAGTGCGCGCATAGACCTTGCCGACGACTTCTCACGGCTCNAACCAATCGTTCAGAGCAATACGAACTGCACACTGAAGACTCATTTCATGCCACTCGACCTTATCGGCGCTCTTTTTTGTCATCCTCGACTNAAACCCAACGGCAAGCACGGGATGGCCGAATGGAATCAGCATCCCAACACCAAGGGTCACCATGACCATGATTTCAAGTACATGAAATGACTCGCAACGCTGCTGCTTCTTGAAGATCACATTGGTCAGCGGTTAGAGCGTTAATCGCCCTTGTTGCGAGCGGACTGATTAACCGCCTTNAGAAACCCCCGAAGAATNTTGACTTCCATTTGATCTGGCTTTGCCCTCAAAAATAGCCGTCGTAGCCGCGTCAACAACTGTCTAGGGTTGGAGGGGTCATGAAACCCNACATCTGTTAGCGTCCGCTCAAGATGTGTAAAGAGGTGATCAAGTTCCGCTTGGGTCGCGATAGGCTGATCCCAATCGGCAGTTGGCGCTACGGCCTCATGCGACAACAACCGAAGCTCGTAGGCAACCACCTGAACTGCCATGGCAAGATTCAGCGAGCTATAAACTTCACTTGTAGGGATGTGAAGGTGTAGGTGACACTGCTGAAGCTCCTCGTTGGTCAAGCCTTTTGATTCTCTCCCAAACAAAATCGCCACCGGTTGCAGTTTCGCAACCACGTTCATCACNTCCTGCGCCGCCTGTTTTGGATCAACCACCGGCCACGGGATACGGCGTCCTCTAGCCGATGTTCCTATCACCAGGGCCGCATNATCGATGGCATCTTCNAATCGATCAAAAGTCTCGGCACTTTCGACTACATCGGCCGCACTGGCCGCTCGAAAAATCGCTTTCTCGTGAGGAAATTCCTCTGGCCGGACCAATTTCAGTTTCGAGAGTCCCATGTTTTTCATCGCGCGAGCAGCAGCACCGATATTCCCAGGGTGCGANGTCTCGACCAGCACCACTGATACGTTGGCATTTATTTGCTCGATATCCATTGGGACTCACTTGCGCTGACTAGCGTCGTCTGCCATTCAACTTAGATGGTATGATGCGCCTCGCCAACCAACCTAAGGTTTCCTGTGGAAGCGCTCGCTAATATTGCTCTTCGCGCCGCTCGACTTGCGGCTGCGCACATCATCAAAGCTTACGACCGACCTGACCTTATTCGGGTTGATCAAAAAGCGACGAATGACTTCGTGACCAACGTCGATCGCGAGGCGCAGCAAATTATAACAGAGGCCATTACCCGCTCTTATCCTGAACATCAGTTTCTAGGAGAAGAGGACGCGGAAACCCATGAAAATTTCCACCAAGGATCAGAGCAGCCTTTGTGGATCATTGATCCTATCGATGGAACCACCAACTTCTCGAGGCAAATCCCTCACTTCTGCGTCTCGCTTGCGTGCTCGATCAAAGGAAAGATCGAGCACGCCGTCATCATCCACCCCGTCACCAATGATGAGTACGTCGCCTCAAGAGGCAAAGGCGCCCAGCTCAACGGTCGTAAAATTCGCGTTAGCCAAAGAGAACAAATCGCTGGCAGCGTCTTTGCCTGTGCGGGCCGCTTCCCCAAAGGCCCGGTTCGAGACGGACACGCGAAACTTTGTGAGGCCATTGACGAAGGTGACGGCAACTTCCGGGAGCCTGGGAGTGCGGCGCTTGAACTCGCCAATCTTGCGGCTGGCCGCATCGACGGTGTGTGGATCAGACGGGTCAATCTTTGGGATTTCGCAGCCGGAGCGCTCCTCGTTCAAGAAGCAGGCGGTCTAGCGGGAGACTTTGTGGGCGGGGTCCAACACTTCAAAACTGGTGATATTGTGGCTGCCAACCCAAAATTGTTCAAAGTGTTAGGGGGACTTGTTCGGGAGCATCTGGGCCCGCACGCGACCAAATAAGCCTGCTTTTTACCCGCTCAGTTTTCGCTCAGTGCTATCCTAGCTTGGCGAAAGTTAGCCTACGGTACGTCCTGATCAGCGCCTTCTTTAACAGGAACAAGCAAATCTTCTCTCGACAATTGCAACGCCACGAGCATATTCGAGGCTACATAGATTGAGGAATAGGTGCCGACCACCACACCGACCGTGAGAGCCAGAGAGAACCCACGAATGAGCTCGCCGCCAAGAAAAAACAGGGCCAACAAGACAAGTAGCGTAGTAGTCGACGTCATCAATGTTCGTCCCAATGTTTGATTCAGTGACGTGTCAATAAGGTCACTCGTAGCACCCCGTCTTACGGCTCTAAAGTTCTCCCGAATCCGATCCGAGACCACAATGGTGTCATTGAGCGAATATCCGATTACGGCCAGCAACGCTGCAAGAACCGTTAAATCGAACTCCCAGTTCATGACCGAAAATATGCCGAGCGTGATTAGCACATCGTGGAAAAGTGCGGTGACCGCTCCAAACGCAAACTTCATCTGAAACCGAAACGATATGTAGATCAGAATCGTGCCAAGGGCAACGAGCAACCCTACCCCGCCCTGATTGGTGAGCTCTTCCCCTACGGCCGGTCCAACAAATTCTGCTCGTCGCAAATCCAGACCCGCTCCNGCAATCTCCTTCAGATCCGCGAACAATGCGTCTCCTAGTCTGGCATTTTCGCGCTCAGATCGATCTTTCTGAGGGGGCATCCGGACTAGAATATCTCGATCAGACCCAAAGAACTGAACGAGATGGCCATTCCAACCCCTCTCATCAAGCGCCTGTCGAATATCTTCGGGCACCGCAGCAGATGGATACGCGACCTCGACCAGCGTACCGCCNGTGAAATCTAGGCCCCAATTCAGTTGCTTGAACACCAAGCTAATACAAGAAAGGGAAACGAGCACGATCGAGATCAGTGCCGCGACTTTTCTGTACTTCATAAAGGGTATGGAAGTCATGATCGCTGCCAGCCGATGTAGAGCTTTCGAACAGGGCGACCACCGACGACCAAATTAACGATAGCTCGCGTACCCATAATTGCAGTGAACATAGAGGTCATGATTCCAATTGACAGCGTAATCGCGAATCCCTTCACCGGACCCGTCCCAATCGTATACAAAATGATCGCCACCAGAAGTGTGGTGATATTGGCGTCAAGTATGGTTACAAAGGCGCGGTCAAACCCGGCATTAATGGCCGCTTGCGGCGCAGCGCCTTTTTTTAACTCCTCTTTGATTCTCGAGAAGATGAGTACGTTAGCATCGACCGCCATGCCGACCGTCAACACAATACCTGCAATACCAGGTAGGGTGAGCGTAGCTGATAGCGCCGACATCATTGCAACGATTAGCACCATGTTCGCTGTCAGAGCCAGGTTCGCCGCTACTCCAAACCATTGATAGAAGGCGACCATAAAGATCACAACGAGCGCTAATCCGATCATAACGGAGGTCGCTCCCAGTTCAATATTCTGCTGCCCAAGACTCGCGCCCACCGTTCTTTCTTCGGCAATAAACATATCCGCAGCCAGTGCTCCAGCCCGTAACAGCAACGCGAGGTCACGCGCCTCTCCTGCGTTCAATCCAGTGATTCGGAAGCTCACTCCTAATGCAGCTTGGACGGTGGCAAGCGAGATCACCCTTTCCTCAACGTAAGGCTCGGAGATTCGCACCTCTTCGCCGTCACTAATTTCATATCGATCTCTGGTCTTTGTCTCAATGAAAACTACTGCCATGCGCCGACCAATGTCATACCGGGTCGCTCGATGCATGAGCTCTCCTCCCTCACTGTCGAGCGTAATGTTGACCTGCGGCAATCCGGAATCAGGGTCGAATCCTACTTGGGCGTCAAAAACGCGCTCTCCACGAAGGATCAGATCGCGTTCTAAGCGAACGGAACGACCTTCATAGTCATAGGGAATCGTCGTAGATCGTGGAGCATCTGGCTTTGCCTCCATCCTGAACTCTAGAGTAGCCACCTTGCCTAGGATTTTTTTAGCTTCTGCAGTGTCTTGGACACCTGGCAGATCAACAACGATTCTTTGCCGACCCAACCGCTGCACCAGTGGTTCTGATACCCCTAACTCGTTAACGCGGTTGCGAATCGTTTGCAAATTCTGCTGTACCGCGAAATCCTCAATTTGACGGACGTTATCATCCGTCATGGCGAGTTGAAGGTAATACTCCTCGCCGTCATTTTGCGTGACGATAAACTGGCCAAAGTTTTCTTCAACCCGAGTTCGGGCACGATTCCTCAGAGATTCGGAGGCGAAGCCAACGCGCAGTTGAAGCCCAGGGAGAATTTGACTAGAGCTATAACGAATCCGCTCGTCGCCTGTTCTAAGCGTACGCTTTATCTCTTGCTCAAGCCCTTCAAGGCGATCAAGCACTGCGCGATCTGTATCCACTTGCATCAAAAAATGCACGCCGCCCATCAGATCAAGACCATATTTCATCGGTTCGGCACCTAGCGAAGCAAGCCATTCCGGCGTGGTCGGCGCAGAATTCAGGGCAACAATATAGTCTTGGCCAAGATCGTGAAGTCTACGCTCCACCACCGATTTCGCACTTAATTGGGTATCGGCATCAAAAAATCTGAAGAGTAGCTTGCCGGATTCGATACCAGACGATTTGACAGTGAGATTAGCTTCACTAAGCGCCTCGCGAGCCGCGTTAAGCGCTGCCGGAGAGGCTTCTGTGCCTGTCTCTTCCCGTGAAACTTGAACTGCAAAGTCGGGCGGAAAGAGATTGGGAGCCGCGTAGATTGCGCCAAGGGCAAGCACCAACAAAATCAGGCAATTTTTCCAGAGAGGATAACGGTTTAGCACAACAAACCCTCAGTGCAGTCANTCGTTAAGTTCGCTCAACTATTTTTAAGCGTACCTTTNGGGAGTGCCGCAGCCACCGACGCCTTCTGGAAACGGAGTTCCATTCCATCGCCCACCTCTACTANGATGAACTGCTCCTCGACCTTGGAAATCTTGCCGAGGATTCCTCCGGAGGTGACGATCTCATCTCCCTTCGCAAGACCTTCCACTAGCTGTTTATGCTCTTTAGCTCTCTTACTTTGAGGCCGCCAAAGCATAAAGTAGAAAATCAGCGCGAAGCCAACAAGGATCAAAATNTCGAACCCTGGGCCTGGACCTGCTGCCTCAGCTGCATATGCAGGTGATATTAACCAATCAATCATGAGCACCTCTTTGAAAAGTCAACGCTTGAGCACACTGTGCTGTATCGCAAGGGACGCTATTGTCCGGCTTCTCACTATTCAACGCAATCTCAGCACAACACAAACTGGTCAGACAACATTCATGGCGAGACTGGTGGAGTCTCTCCCCAACCCTCGTACACTGACGCTGCCCATTTATTGAAATTCTTCAAGTGAATAGCTTCCCGCGCTGCAATCATAAGGTGCAAGTAATAATGTAGGTTATGAATCGAGCCTAGTGTTGCAGCAAGCGGCTCCTTGCAGCGATCGAGATGGTGCAAATACGCGCGACTATACCGACTGCAAGTGTAACAATCGCAGGCAGTATCAATGGGCTCAGAGCTTTGCCTGTGCTTCGCGTTGCGAATTCTGAGCACTCCAGCACTGGTAAAATAGTGACCATTACGGGCATTGCGGGTTGGCATCACACAATCCATCATATCAACGCCTCGTCTAACAGATTCGATAAGGTCAGAGGGCGTCCCAACGCCCATCAAATATCGGGGCTTGTCCCTTGGCATTAGTGGCGCAAGCTCAGTAATTACCTCTAGCATGGCATCTTTGGGCTCGCCCACCGACAAGCCACCAATGGCATACCCCTCAAAACCAATCTCGGTCAGCCTATCAAGCGATGCCCGGCGAAGACCTCCAAAAACGCCGCCCTGGATAATTCCAAATAATGCGTTGGACGATTCAAACGCGCGCCTTGATCGCCTCGCCCAGCGCAAACTAAGTTCCATCGATTGCTCGGCGACTGATTCCGAAACCGGATAGGGGGTGCATTCATCAAAACACATGGCGATATCTGAATTGAGCGTCATTTGCATCTCCATCGAAAGCTCTGGCGTGAGCTGGATCTGGTCTCCGTTTACAGGGGACCGAAACACCACACCCTTTTCATCGATCCGATTGATATCGCTGAGACTGAACACCTGAAAACCACCAGAATCTGTAAGGATGGGTTTCTCCCATCCCATAAAGCAATGCAACCCTCCAAATTTTTCGATGACCTCTGGACCAGGTCTGAGCATGAGGTGAAAGGTATTGCCCAGCAGAATCTCAACACCCAGATCTTTCAACTGCTCTGGAGTAACAGCTTTCACCGACCCATATGTGCCACAAGGCATAAATATTGGCGTTTGCACGACACCATGGCTGAGCTCGAGCTGCCCTAGTCGTGCCTCTCCATCCTGTCCTTTCAGACTAAATTGCATATTGATTAAAAACTCAGCCAAACACGCGAATGCGTTAGTTATGATTTGTAACAGATAGCTCGCGGGAAGCTAACGGACCTGCCTTAATTTTACACCAATCCGAGGAGCAGAAGGCTAGAAGACCAAGCACGCGCCGGTACCAACAAAGTGAGAAAAGATGAGAGTCCTACTGCGCAACGGTACCAACCACTTTAAGAAAGCGGATTGCCCCCAAGGGGGACCCCCAGCGGGCCTTTTGGGGAGGGGGAGGGATACGCCCGCTGGGGAGGAAATCGAACGGAATAAGGGGGGACCCGTGCGACTCCGCAATTTGGCTGCCGTGCAGCATCGTTGCATCCACCTCCTACGAAGCAACCAGTGTGCCAATTCCAAAAACTTGATTACCGCCCGTTCAAAACTTTTTTGGGTTAGAGCCCCAAATGGCTTTATCTCTCTGTTTTTTAATGCTTTTTTGATCCCGATATCCTTCTCCCTTGTCCTCTTCAGCAGAATTCTCCATGGAGCGAAGGAAAATTATTCCGACAACGAAACCAATTGATGTGGTCAAAAAGTGGGTTGTAGAGACCCTTCATGCACAAAATCGGACCTAGTGCACCAACGTTGCTCATCAATGCTTTTAAGGTGACGTGCTAACAGCCGGAACGGAGGCCAGATTTGGTAAAGGCGTCAGAGCGCACCGATTAGAAGCGCATAGGATATTCCTGGTGTGACAAATGGACGTCTTAGTTAGAACCTCAAGCTATCAACATCGCATCGCCGTAGCTAAAAAATCGATATTCCTCAGCGACGGCCTGCTGATAGGCCTCTCTTATTAAATCTGTCCCTGCGAGCGCACTAACTAGCATCAGGAGTGTCGAGCCAGGCAAATGAAAATTCGTGACTAGTGCATCAGTCAATTGAAACTGAAATCCTGGGTAGATGAATATCTGCGTGTCACCGGATTGCGCCGCAAGCTGTCCACGAACACAAGCGCTCTCCAACGTTCGAACAGAGGTGGTACCCACTGCCACGAGTCTCCCACCCCTATCCTGATTCTCGTTTACCGCACGAGCGGTATCTTCACTGATCTCAAACCACTCTTTGTGCATCTGGTGGTCTGCAATAGATTCAACCTGCACTGGTTGGAAGGTGCCCGCGCCGACGTGCAAGGTGACATGGCAAGACCGCACACCGCATTCCTCTAACTGACCGAGCAGCGCAAGGTCAAAGTGCAATCCTGCTGTAGGGGCGGCGACCGCTCCTGGGCGTTTTCCATACACTGTTTGATACCTCGCCCGATCCTCAGCCCCATCTGGCCGCCTTATATAGGGTGGTAAGGGCATGTGGCCATATTCCTCTGCAATCACCGCAGGGTCTTTATCCAAAAACTCCAACTCAAAGAATCGATCTTCACGGGCTACGACTTGGCACCGCGCGCGGCTCTCAGTTAGTAGAAGGTGAGCGCCTAGCGAAGGCGACCGGTTAGCACGAATCTGAGCGAGCACCCTCCGAGATGAAAGCACCCGCTCAAACAATACCTCAACTTTGCCACCCGATTCCTTTTGACCGAACAACCTCGCCGGAATGACACGCGTATCGTTAAATACTAGTAAATCGTCNGGGGTTAGCAGCGTAGGTAAATCGATAAAACGCTGATGCTGGATCGTTTGTCTCTGACGATCGATCACCATCAACCGGGCGTCTGTTCGCATGGCGGGCGGCGATTGCGCGATGAGATGTTCAGGCAAGTCAAATTCGAAATCGCTTTTTTTCACTGCTGTTCCCACCCAACTCCATGGCCTTGTCACCGCTTTTATCCTGCTAGCTCTGCTTACACAGCATCTTTGCGCGTTAAAACTCTGTCGACTACACACTATGCTAGCTGGAGCATTATAAACGCAGTAATGACTAGCACTTACTTGCGCCAGGTTCCGGATTGCCGCTGGCAAGCTCAACGATGGCGCTCAAACCTAGCCCGTCTTTCTTCCATGGGACCCTTGGCCTTTTTCGTTCTTGGCGATTTCAATCGTGGTAGCGTCTGCTATACTCGCCCTTGTCCTGTGCCGGGGTGGCGGAACTGGTAGACGCGCCGGATTCAAAATCCGGTTCCTTTGCGGGAGTGCCGGTTCGATTCCGGCCCTCGGTACCATACAAAAGACTTCAAGCCTGTAAATATAAGGGTTTTAGCCGANTTACTGTCCATATTTGGACAAATAGTTGGACAAAAGCTACCCTTTTACCAGTCCTACAGGCAAGCAAATGACCAAGAAAGCTTCCACAAAGTCCCGAAGGTGGCCTACGAACGTGGGCGTCAACATGGGACGTGTCCGCTTTAGAAAAAGCATCCCGACTGAACTTGCATTAACTAGTGGCAAGAAACANTTCCAAGAGTATCTTCCGGTAGAAGTCTCTGCCACTTTTGAAGAAGCGTTTGAAGCCGCCAAACCGGCCAAAGCTAGGTACGACGCCTACATCAAGAGTCTGCAGAACTCCAGCATAGATGCTTTTACCGAAAATGAGCTTGAGTCTCTTGCGGCGAGCTTCCTCAAGAAAGCCAAGGTTAATGTGGGCGACATTGCCCTGCACAAGGTCGGGCCTGAGTTTATAAAACGTCATGGACTGGAAGGCATACAAGAAAGCCTAGGCAGAAAACTCAATACCGCAGACCTGCAGCTACTGTTCTTCCCCAGCATCGCTAATGTGGTGGCCCGAAACGAGGAAGAAATCTTGAGGTTTCAGGAGTTCAGAAGACAACTGGGCCTCAAAGGTAACGGGCTATTTGGCGACACACTCAAGCCAGCACCTACGATCCAAGAGCTAGCTCAATTTAGGGCAGCAGAAGCAGCAGCCAATATCCAAAGCAAGCAACCCAAAACGTTAACTTGGTGGTGGAACGATTATCTTGTTTTCAGGGGACTGACTGATCCAGAGGATCGCAATACTAAGAGGATCCAGCGTTACTGGGACAGATTTTTACTCTCTGTAGGCGACCACGTTGTAACTCCTGACTCTCAGCAGATTATTGATGACGCTCTGGAGGAACAGGTACAGACACGCCTCAGGGAGAAGCAAGTAACAGTCAGCACGATTAAAAGAGAGTTGTCAGAAGTTCTGGCGGCGTTGAACAGGATGGCTAATAAGCAGCGTCCAAGATGGCCTAAGTTCATTGTTCCTGAGACTCCCCACTACGAGGAGAGAGATAGAGAGCCTCTAACGGTTGAAGATCAGATCACGCTGGTGAANCACTGTCTTAGCAATAGCGATGACTGGGTTTCCGCGGTCCACCTTCTGGAGCTTCAGGGGGGGATGATGGCGCAGGAGATAAGAACACTGGACTCTGGAGACTTACATCTAAGCGGCAACTATCCCCACATAGTCATTCGCAAAGGGAAGACAGTCGCTCGTCCAAGGATAGTGCCCATCATCCTAGGTCGTGAAGTAATNAAGAAAAACATCCTGACTGCAATCAAGCGGCTGGACGTTAAAGATCCTTCTGCAACACCCAGAAACCGAATAAAGCGGTTGTTCAATGGTCGGTACACAAGCCACGGGCTTAGACACACGATTAGAATCAATGGCACAGCCAATGATGTTAGCCATCTGGCGTTGCAGACAATCTCAGGCTGGTCTGAAGGTAAGATCAATAAGCATATGTTGAGGTATGGCAAAGCAGGTTTAGCGGACTCCTCAGAGGTGATTAAGGCAACATTTTTGGCATCGCTACAGATACACCAGCACTTGATGCATCTTGAGGATCCTTCTCCAGCCGCAGCTAATCTCGTTCAGCTGAAGAGATAGCCGTGGGGAGTCATATGAAGAGACGCATCACAAACCTATTGATTGCTACGCTGCAGCTGTTCATTTCAGCCGTTTGGATACCGACGTTTTGGGCATTGGTGGAGCTACCTTGGACTTTAAATGAAGAAAGAGAAGCATCCGCCTTGCTTCGCTATGTGGATGATGACCTAGATACAGTTGACTATGTTATTTCCAAGGCTCACTGCGAGAAGAAATCTAATGGGAAATACTCTGATCCCTTTTGCGAGCCGAAACTCACAACCTCCACCGGCGGCTCGTTTGTAGAAGTTATTGTCTTCACGCTGGTGATCCTAGGTGCACAGTACCTAATGACTGGCAAAGTGACGCTGAGGTTTAACAAGGCTACAAAGGAAGAAGACTCATGAAGCGTGTCCTCACCCTAGCGCCATGGACAACCTTGTATTCGTGACTGCTTCAACTGTGCAAGATGTGGTGCGCACAGATATTGTAGTGTGTTCACCCGCTAAGCATAATTATTTGTATTAATGTGATAATTAATGTGTCACTTAGCCAGTAAAATCAGGGTGTTAGTTAGTAGTTACTATCAATATTTATCAACAACAGTCGCTATATCTGCTCATGCTATAGCTAAATGGGGTGGAAGCTGAAGTTGTTGGACCAGAGTCAACCCTGATGTCAGCTACTTCTGTTCAACAGTAGATGATCTATTGAAATGAATTAAAGAAATAGTGCTGTAGTGGCCAGTGTGAGGACTTATGTAGCTGCTCTAGTAAGCCTATAGTTATACAGCGGCGGCTCCGCCGGTATATACACGTGACACGTCTGAAAGCTACTGTTTATAGGGGTTTTCATCATTATGGTTACTTCTTTAGTTGCTGAGCTAGAGGAGCTTCAGAGGCTTCTCAGAGACGCTCCAGTCCCACGAGATGACTACGACCACCACTTCTTCATGAAGCCCAGAAAGCTCCTTGAGGAGGCTCAGGAAGAGTTCTCAGCGTTCCTTGACGGACACTTTGAGAACTTACGTGGAGGTAGGAACAACAAGGCTGCAGAGGCGCTCCGAAGTCATCTGCAGTGGGTATTTCTGGGGCTAGCTGATGCAGCCATGCGTGGCAAATGGCTATTGGTATCACTGGACGACAGAGCCTACACATCTGACCCACTACTGAAGCGATATGGATTCAAATATGCCCCTACTAAGGCAATCGTTGACTACTTAGAGCGCAACGGCTTCGCAACTGTTAAGCGTGGCAGGCAATACAAGAACAATCCAGCTAGAACACGTGTCTACCCAAACCCAGAGCTTGCCAGTGCGCTTGTTGGCTTCCATGTACAGACAGTTACTGACATTGAGCCGCCATACGTTGTCATCAATGAGCCAGAGGGCAAGTGGAAGGAGGTAATTGCTGAGCTGCCCATTGACCATCCGGACCGTGAAGAGATGACTCAGATCAATGACTTCCTTAAAGGGCACACATGGGCTTGCAAAGGACCAGTCCAACTGAAGTACAAGCACGATGTGTTCAACTCAGGCAGGCTCTACACCGATTATCAAGAGCTACCAGACCGAAGAGTCAGGATCAGGATCAACACACTCATTGATGGCGAACAACTCTGTGAAGTGGACTTCAGCGCTAATCACTTGAGAATGGCGATGGCAGTACTGCACGGCGAGGACATTGGTGACACACCTTATGAGGACATCATGGAGCTTGCGCAGATTAGAGACCGTGACCGTGTTAAGACGTTTGTCACGACGGCTCTAAGTGCCTCAAGCAGGACTGCTGCAAACAGCAGCTGGAACCATGACAACTTGGGCGCTGAGTTCTTTGGTCGTCTGGAGTTGGCCATGATTAAACGGTTTCCAAACCTGAAGCTCTATGACTCATGGGGCATACAGGCGCAAAGTCTTGAAGGAGCAATCTTGAGGCAGGTGATGCTTCAAGGGATGGAGAAGGACATCGTCTGCTTACCAGTGCATGACGCCATAGCAGTCCCACAGCAGCACGAGGAGTGGGCAGTTGATGCCATGCTGGAAGCTTGGGAGCGTGTGGTTAGCACGAGTGGGACACGTGCTGGCGCTAGATTGAAAGTAGACAGGCCCTGACACAAGATTAGACCCCATCTTCCAACGAACAAGGGACTATGCGCCAACTCGTCCTCTTTATGTTGATTTCTTGTTTAGTAGCGCCAGAGTTTGCGAACGCTCATGGTGGTGGACTAAATGGTGAGGGTGGTCATTTCAATAGAGGGACTGGAGAGTATCACTGCCATCGTGAACCCTGCTTCTCTAATCAAGAAAGTCGGCTCAACTTACAGAAACCAAACGACCCAGCGCCAGTTATTGGAACCCTAAATCAAGACGATACCTGCAATGGGCTTCTACCCTATGGAGTGCCTAGTAGAGGTGACCATTTGTTATGCAGAACTGCTTATTCAATAGGCTTTGATTGTTCCAACAGAAGTGCTGCTTGGGTGGCTTATAGAGTCAGCCCTGAAATATCAGACAGTGCAAATGTAGAGCGTTCAGACGACTTTCGTCCTGATCCAGAGTTACCGCAAGAGTGCAGGAAAGAACTCTTTGACTTCACTGGTGCTTATGACAGAGGTCATCTCGCTAGTTCGGAGACTCTGGATGGAAGCTACCGGATGAACAGCGAGACATTTTTGCTAAGCAACATGTCGCCTCAACTGAGTGGATTTAATCGCGCGATCTGGAAGGGCTTAGAGAACCGTGAGCGGAAATGGGCATACACAAGGGGTGAGCTTTACGTTATCACTGGACCAGTCTTTGCCGACCGAAGACGCAGCACTGTGGTCATGGGTCGTGTACCAGTCCCAACGCATTTCTACAAAATCCTCTTTGATCCTGATGAGGCAGAAGCACTCTCTTTCCTAATACCTCACAGGGCCCTAAAGACAGCATCTTTAGGTTTATTTAGAAGTTCTATTGATGAGATTGAAAAAGTCACCGGGACAGATTTCTTATCTGGTATTGAGGACGATGTAGAGGAACAAATAGAGAGTAAAGTTTCACCGATGTGGTGAGCATTTTGGTTACCTGCTCATGCTTGAAGTTTAGGGGCGTGTGGTTAGCACGAGTGGAACACTCACGAGAGCTAGGTTGAAAGTGGATAGGGCTTAGTCCGCAGCGACAACACTATTTGGTTGGTTGATTTGGGCGGTTGGCCGAACTCAAGATCGCTAGCTTTCAACAAACCAGTGCCTTTGTGTTAAATAGTACAGACACCTGTATCTGTATGACGACTGATGGAAGCATTAGGTTAGATGATCCTAACACCACGCATTCGGACTTGGATTTGGATAGGGTTGCTGAGTCTATGTTTCGCAAGTCATGCCCTCGCATCTGAGGAGATTACCGAGCCTGAGCTTATCTTTAGCGACAGTATTTGTACTTTCTCTAAAATCCCAATCCTGTCTTTATTCGTCCCATGTAGAGCTTCTACTGAAACCAGGGAAGCTGCTTTGAAGAGCTATTGGCAAAGTGAAGACGATGCAGAGCTTTGTCATTACTTCTACTTTCCGCTTGCAGATCCCAGTGCTTCTGAGGCGCTACTAATGACGAACTACAGAATCATGGAAGCAGAGATCAAAGCCAGAGGCGTGAACTGCATTGAAGAACACAGAAATATATTCTGGTACAGAGGTAAACAGACAAAGTCGATGCTAACGAAGTTTTTAGATAAAAAGGCCGCCCAAACCCGCTCTGATGTATCTGCTCAGGTACAACTCAAAGTCAGACACACATTCACCGCCCCCCGCCATAACAACTGATCTAAGTTTAGAGATTTTGGACAAATATTTGGACAAAAATGTCTAGCAGTCGTAAAATATCCGCCTGAAAAACCTATATTTACAGACTAATATCAATACCTTAAAANCNTTATGGTACTGGCCCTCGGTACCAACCTAAGAGCAACACAGTGTCTTCGTAACTCTCCCTCTACGTCGTTCCAACACGACCTTATGTTGCCGAAAACATGCCNTGACCTTATACAACACCCCCCTTCGCCTGTGCATACTCTCGACTCACAGAGGACCTTACGCCAAGGATTCGCGAGCTAACGCGATTCCGGTTAGAGTCGAGAAAAATATCTAGGAATCCAGTTAATGTTCAATTCTGACTTTACGCTCAGTCAAGCCATGTATGAATGTAGGGCCATGCGGCGACTGAAAGCAGATCCTGTCAGTGACGAAGTCTTAGTCGATCTCATTGATGCTGCAAACCAGGCGGCCAGTGGTAGCAACGCCCAGATGGCCAGGTGGATTGTGGTTAAAGATCCCGCACAAAAGAGAAAACTAGCTGATCTCAATCGACTTCACGGAGAACCCTATATCGCAGCAGATAGAGAGAACCCGAGAGACGATAAACAACGCCGATTACTTGACGCGGTCATCTGGCAGATGGACCACATGCATGAGATACCCGCACTAATCGTCGCCTGCTACGACTATGGGACTAGAGTTGACGGGCTTGAGATTTACAGGAAAGCGGGATCAGTCTGGCCAGGGATCCAGAATTTATTATTAACCGCTCGTGCGGCGGGTCTTGGCGCGACGCCGACGACTTTGGCTCTGCGTGACCAAGATATGGTCCGGGATGCACTAGGACTTCCAGAAAGTTTCGCCGCGCTATGTTTGCTTCCCATAGGCTATCCCATGGGACGGTTTGGCCCTGTGACGCGTAAGCCCATTGAGACCATTATGCGGTTTGACCGCTGGTCGTAGCATCAGACTAAAGCGTCGTGAATGACGCCAAGAATTTTGCAAACAAAGCGGGTCCGGCGACCTGACGAAAAATGTTATACGCATAAGCTGGCTCACAAGAAGNTAGAGTTTAACAAAGCAGATCCCACTGGCTGTCTCGCGTGCCAACCTCAATCACCTGGTCAGAGCTAAAACCCTTACAATTATGAGCAACGCTTACTGCACAATCCGAACAACATCTAGTTTCAAGATAGCACCGAGGCCTTTGCTGTTAAGGAGTTTAGTGAACAAATCCGAAGACTACCTGAGGGGAAACCTCTTNAGCTGCCTTTTCGGCATTCGCAGTAAAGGCAATGACGGGTAACNTCGTGTTTTGAATCCAATAACGCAATTTGAGCCCTTAGTGTTCTGGGTTTTGGATATCGGTAGAACCCCCGACTAATTACGCTCGTGTATGATCGATGCAATCTCAATAGGGAGAATCCATGACGTTCAAACTGCCTTTAGAAAATATGAATGTCCTGGTAACCGGCGGTGGGAGCGGCATTGGGCTAGCCTGTGCAGAATCCTTTTATCGCGATGGCGCAAACGTCGCGCTTATGGGCCGTTCCGATATCCGTCTTGCCGAGGCCCGCTCGGCGCTTGAGTCTATCGATGCGCCTGGCCTAGTCTCGACTGTCTCGGGTGATGTGGCAAATGAGACAGATGTTGAACAAGCGGTTGATTCAGCAAGGCTTGAAGGCTCACTCGATATCTTGGTGGCCAGTGCCGGGAGGGGTGCGTTGTCTCCTGTCACGGCTACCGATGCCGATGAGTGGAATGACGTGATAGCAACGAATCTGAGCGGCACATTCTACAGCTTCAAACACGCCGCTAGACACATGCCGAACGGGGGCGCCATGTGTGCCATTTCATCGATCGCTGGTGTGCGAACTCACCGATTGATGAGCACCTACTGCGTCAGCAAAGCGGGTATCGATATGTTGGTAAAAAATACCGCCGACGAGCTTGGCCATCAGGGCATCCGAGTCAACAGCGTGTGTCCAGGACTCGTGGAGACAGAGCTGGCAAGTGCCTTACTAGAAACGCCGCCGGTCTTGGAAGATTATTTGAACTGCATGCCAATTAAGCGTCATGGCACGGTCAACGACATTGCGGCTGCGGTCCGTTTTCTTTGCGGTCCTGAATCATCATGGATTACGGGCGTTGTACTCAGTGTCGATGGCGGCCACCACCTGCGCCNGGGGCCCGACCTAACTCCTTTCGTGCCCGGCAGCCAAGGCTGACATCAAACAGTCGGGCAGCAGATCATTGAGCCTCGATTCGGTAGGTCTGCATNGCGGTTCGATAGAACAACTGATCTCGCTCATCAGCTGAGAAGTCCTGCACTAATTTTTTAAAGGAGTTCCAAAGCACTCGATAGGAGCAGCTCTGCCGATCAACGGGGAAATTGCTCTCGAACATACAGCGCTCAACACCAAAATATTCAATCGCCGTCAAGTAATACTGGCGGGTGAGCCTTACCAACTCATCGGAAGTTGGCGGCTGAGCGCGCTTATGCAAACCAAATCCATTGACGGGCATTACGAGCCCACCAAGCTTCACGTTCACGTTCTCGAGTTTGCTGAGTAGGCTGATTGACCGTTTCCAGTCCTCAAAAACCTGCGTTGCCTGCCCTGCATAGGGCCCGATTCCCAGGGGTCCACCGAAGTGGTCCAAGACGATATTTGCCTCTGGAAACGCTGATGCCAAATCTGTGAGTTCATCAATTTGGCTATGGTACAGCCAGGCATCAAAGGACCAACCTTGGTCAACCAAGATCTTAAATCCTCGACGAAATTCGGGACTCGATAGCATCCCTTCAAAAGGGTCGCTATGCGAGTTTCGTATCGCGCTATCTGGATGCCAACCNGCAGCGTGACGAATCCCTCTGAACCGTTCGCTGGCGCTTGCATGGCTTGCTAGCACTCGCTCAATCTGTGGCGACATTAAGTCAGCAAAACTGACAATGCCAGATGCGATTCGTGGCTCACCATAGCGCCCAGATGCTGACATAGCTGCAATGCCGTTGACGAACTCGGTTTCACCGACTGGCTTGAATGCCTCGTCTTCTGTTGCTCGATACATGCTCGCGCATTCAACGAATACGGTGTGTTCAACACGATGACCGTCATTGATATCTAGTAAGAACTCATCCAGCAAATATCGGTGCGTCGGGTGGTCCCAAAGATGATGATGTGGATCGCATATCCGTTGGTTTGGGTCGACCACTGGCTCAGCGACCTGGTCAAGCCAATGTTGATTTTGATATCCCATGGCACCTTCCTTTGTGGGCCTACTTGCAGCCTATCCATTGATTTCGATACCCTGCAACTATTGTTGCAAATCNCCCTAATTGATCACATCTTTAATTGTGTTGTGACATTACTTCTAAAAGATCCGAGTCCTTTTTATGGCCCTTGATACTAACGTTGTGCATACCGACCTCAATTACCTGATTCCAGATGGGTTCGAGAGCGCACCTAATTCTGTGACCGTTCGTGACGCAAGACGGATGCCTAGGGAATCCTGGCAAACACTTGGTTTTGAATTGTTCCACTTCCCATCGGTGGTGAAGAGTTGGGACGATGATAATGCCATCGCTCAGTTGCACTACAAGGAACTGGTCGAATTTGCCATCGAACAAACAGGCGCCGATGTGGCCACCATCTCAGGTCACATCAAACGCAATCCTAGTGAATCGGCAAAGCATGAGGATCTTGCTCCTATTACCTTCGTTCATTCAGACTTCGCGCCCAGCTACCGCCAGGTGATTTTCGACCGTCACGCGGAGCCTGACTCCCTCCCTGACCTGGTGGTGGGCAAAAAGGAAGCGTCGAGCGAGCACCCCAATTTGAGCCAAGCATCCCGCATATTGATCCTGCAATTTTGGCGAAATTTAGGGCCCAAAAAGATGGATCTGCCTATCGCATTCTGTAATCCCGCTAGTATCGATACCGGATCGCTCCGATTTTTACCGGTCGAGGACTACGCGGGATCAGGGACCTTTTTTGAGACCATCGGAATCGAATCCAATAACGTGGAAAACCATGATTGGCGTTACTTCCCAGAGATGACTCAAGACGAAATGGTGGTATTTAGAACGTTTGATACAGCGCGTCAGGAGCAAGATCTACCAGACTGGACCCCGCATTCTGCGTTTCGCGATCCAGCGGTCGCACTTGGGGCGCCGGCTCGTTCATCCATAGAGTGCCGAGTGCACTGCTTCTTTTTCGATGAGTAACCCTCTTTTAAGGGACACCCACCGCTGGCTTGGCCTTATCGCTGGTGTGCAGCTTCTGCTCTGGACAGTCAGCGGCCTCTATTTCACCCTTATTCCCATTGAGACCATTCGCGGGAATCATCTCCTCGTCGATAAGCCAGATCCGGCATTGCTCGTAAACACCAACCTCATCAGTCCCAGCGATTTAGTGCGGCAACATGCCGGTCTGACATCGATAACCTTTGAAGATATTCGCTTAGCTCAGCGACTAGACCGATTGGTTTACGTGGCAGAAGACGCAGCTTTTGATGCTCAAACAGGTGAATCATTGGCGCCACTCTCAAAAGAAGAGGCCGTCCATATCGTTCGCGCACGCACCCGTCTTGAACCCATCAGCGCGAACAAGCTCGAAGAAACAGCGCCTGATCACGANTTTAGAGGCGGGCCTTTACCTGTCTGGCAGGTGCAAACCGATATCGAAAATGCCAGGTTTTACGTTGAGCCTGTGAGTGGCCGCATAAGAGCGGTAAGAACCGACGCCTGGCGATGGTTCGATTTCTTATGGTCNCTTCACATNATGGACTACGAAACCCGAGACAATTTCAATCACCTCCTCATCCAGTTTCTTTCCGTGCTGGGACTGCTTACGGTGCTAAGTGGCCTNGCGTTATTTGTTACTACTGAAATTAGAAAGCGAACGAGAATTCGTTCTAGCAATTGAACACTGCACAGACCCAGATGGGTTACCTAGTTGAGATACCAAGTCCAAAGGTGAGTGTCTCGCGAAAGCGCATTCGCCCACGGTGGTCTCTACTGGAATAGCAGTCGTTCCCATCGAGCGGCTTTATCACTAAGTGCCACACGCCGAGACTGAAATTATAGTTGTCCGTGCCCACCCTTCGGCTCAAAGACTTGGAGGCTTGGCAGTATTTTCTCTTGAGTGCCCAGGGATACTCTGAATGAAGTGATGCCCTGAGTAGATGGGGGGAATTTATGCTTACCCTGCCCTTGCCCCGACGGATATTAAATTCTATGCCTGAAAGGCAGGTTTTAATGCCTGGCCCAAGAAGTAGTACCTTGGAGGGCAGTTAGTAGGTCAAAATGTGGATCGGCGCTCGACCCATGCGTCTCTCAGCGCGTCTCGAAATGATGGCGCTGCTATCTCAATCAATGCGTTGGCCCTTGCGTCGAGTGACCGACCTTTTAGCTCTGCAACCCCGAATTCCGTCACCACCCGGTCAATATCGGTTCGGGCTGCTGTCGTTGCACTGCCAGGCGCAATCTCTGAAACAATCCTCGAAATTTCGCCTGCCTTTGCTGTCGCAGCCAGCGCAACAATCGAGATACCACCTTTTGAGGCAGCCGCTCCCCTCATGAAATCCACCGAACCGCCAGTACCCGACAATTGTCGGCCGCCCACCATGTCTGCACTGACTTGCCCTAGCAGATCAATTTCTATCGCTGAGTTCACGGAGATAAAGTGATCATGCTGCGCGATAACCCCAACTTCGTGGGTGTAGTTTGCAGGTCTAAAGCAAACGGAGGGTTCATCCGCGAGAGCTTCATATAAGCCGTGCGAGCCCATTGCGATCCCAGTGATATGAACACCGCGGTCAATCGACTTATTCCTGCCAGAGATGACACCCCGCTGAATGAGCGCGAGGCCCGCATCGTCAATCAAACCACCGTGCATACCAAGGTCATTGTGGTCTGCGAGCGCCCCCAAAATAGCTTGTGGTATTGCACCAATTCCGGTTTGTAAACATGCACCATCTGGGACCATTGCAGCTACTCGTTCGCCGATGGTCTCTGCCACCTCATCCGTCATTGCAGGCTTTAACTCAGGGGGTAGTGTCGCGATCTCGACTATCGCGTCAGGCACGTGCTCACCAAGTTCAGGCGCGCCGGCCGGTGGGCGCACGGATGGATTCAATTGAACCACTAGCGCCCTCGTGTTGCTCATCGCAGCGCTCAGAAAGTCCAAGTTGTAAAGATGGCGCAGGACGCCCTTGTCGTCACGCGCAGCGTGCACCAGCACAGCATCAAATGGTTCCGCGGTGCCAATGTGGTCGAATACTCTCCGCATATGCATCGGCAGAAAATCAATCCTTCCCTCAGCAAAAGATGATCGAAGCGCAGGAGACATGAAAAAGGTCTCCATTCGCGCTGTGGGATGAAGGCTTGCGAAGTCCGTTCGATTCATACCCCCGATTGGGAATTGAACGTAGGTGGTGTCTTGGGAAAGCGCTGAATTGACCGAAAGCAGATCGAGTAGACCTTGCGGCTCACCGGACGCTCCGGGAACAAACACTCTTTTGCTCGCGCCCATGATCTCTTCAAATTGGGTTCGACTCATATCGTCTCTAGGCGGTTTTGAACAATTCGTCGCCGCTTACACGCTTTTATTCAGATCGACGAAGCGGCGGTGCTAGTCCCGGGTCCACAGCTCTTGCAACGTGCTCAGCGGGCGGCTTAAACCAACCTGGATCAGAGAATTGCCCCTTGGGCAGGTCATCTCGAACTTTGACCATGGTGAACATTCCACCCATCTCTATCGGACCATATGGGCCTTGCCCAACCATCATCGGCAAGGTGTTTTCTGGTCCTTCGTGATGGCCCATAGCCACATGCATTGCGTGTTCAGCCATTCCGGCTTCGCCCATTGGCTGATAACCGGGGAGGAGTTTCGTGAGTTGCCGAGCCTCGTCCGAGACTTTAACACCGACAGGATTGGCCAGATCGTGCCCCATCGCATTCATGGTGTGATGAGCCATGTGACAATGAAAGGCCCAGTCTCCGGGGACAGCCATGAATTCGATATCTCGCATCTGGCCGACGCCAACAATCTCTGTTGACTCCGAGCGCCACAAGGTTTCGGGCCATGCCCCACCATCTGAGCCAGTTACCTGAAACTGCACGCCATGCAGGTGGATGGGATGATTCCACATAGACAAATTCCCAATCCGAATCCTTACTCGCTCACCGGTTGCCGCGACCACCGGATCAATCGCTGGGAACACCTTGCTGTTGAAGGTCCATAAATCGAAGTCCTGCAGCACACTAGGATCGGGACGATAGGTGCCGGGATGGAGTGCCCAGTTATGGGCGAGCAGACAGTAGTCTCGATCCGGCGAGCGTTCTCTCGGCACTTTAGGATGAATGATGAACATCCCCATCATACCGAACGCCATCTGAGTCATTTCGTCCGCGTGGGGATGATACATGTGCGTGCCATGCTGACGCAGAACAAACTCGTAAACAAAAGTCTCACCTGGCTGTATGTGTGGTTGAGACAAACCGCCCACGCCATCCATACCGCTCGGCAAAATAATTCCATGCCAATGGATCGATGTGTGTTCAGGGAGATGGTTCGTTACAAAAATACGAACGCGGTCTCCCTCCACCGCTTCTATAGTTGGCCCCGGCGTTGAGCCGTTATATCCCCAGCAGGTAGCTCGTGTTCCTGGAGCGAACTCGTGCTCAACTGGCTCAGCAACCAAATGAAATTCTTTAACATCTCCATTCAGTCGATACGGCAGCGTCCAACCATTCAGAGTTCGTACTTTTGATGTGCCTAGAGCTTTGCTATCTGAAAGCGGCTCACTTTCATCCCTGGTAACAGGTGGGGTGTTTGACGCCATCCCCGCGGCACTGTAAGCGGCCAGCAAAGAGCCGCCGCCCATCTTTAAAAATCCTCGTCTAGTGGCCACTGGCTGCTCCGTCGACTGTTGAAGCTTTCTTCTTTGCTTGATGCTTCAGCTTCAGTGCTTGTTCATGGGAATCATTATGCTGCTGCGAGGAATGCTCTTCCTCAACGCCGCTTGCGGCAGACCGATGACCGAAATGGACATCACCGACATTGCTGTCTGCTTGGTCCATCACTTGAGTCATTTTATGTCCTGCATGATCCTTGCTATGTACCTCATGCTCCATATGCTCGCTACTCCTTGGCATATCGTGACCCGAGCGGTCCATCTCATGATTATCATTGCTCATTACGTGACCTGAATGATCCGTGCCATGTCCATCATGTTCCATCTGATGGCTACTCCCAGACATATCGTGACCTGAGTGGTCCATCCCACGCGCCTGATGACGGTCATGGCCCTTTTCTACCGCTTGTGATCCGGTGGCTACACCCGGCAAAAATTGCTGCCAAACCAATGCGTCTGTTTCGCGGAGCAACAATCCCCTCTGGTGACTCAGATTGGCCCGATCCAACCAGTAACGTTCGGTTGCATCGAGCATCTCATGCAGCTGCTCAAGCAATGTTAATTTCACCTCCGCAAGCTCAAACACATCAATCAGCATGTAGCTCTCTTCTCTCTGCCTGAGGGCAAGACGCTTTCGTTGCAGGGGAAGAATTTGATGCTCCAATCGCCTCAAGACTGCTGCCCCAGCGTCCAGTTGGTGTGCCAACCGACCTATTTCGAACTCGATGTCCCGCTCTAAAAGTGCGATCTGCTGGCGAGCCCGTTGCGCACG
>PBWF01000046.1 GCA_002728935.1 Gammaproteobacteria bacterium
CGACATCGACGATTTGCTCCGCCTCGTAGTCGACACCATCCACGTCGAATCCGTGCATATTCAAAAATGCTCGCCTATAGCCACTAAAATCGGTGATCGCATTGAGGTTGGCTTCTGTGATTTCAGACCAATGCGATCTGACGTACGCTTGAATGTCCTCGGCCATTTCGAGCTCATCCATCCGGAGCCGCCCTTCGTCATCTCTGCGTTGCCCCTCTTTCGCGAACAATTGCGTTCTGAACAGTCGATCAACTTGTTCGATGCACCCCTCATGAGTACCGTTCTTTTTCATCACCTTGAACAGCAAAGACAAATAAAGGCTCATGCCTGGAATGGCAGAAGCAGCCTGGGTCAGCAACCCCTTCATCACGATCACTTCGGCTCGCCCGTTCAACGATGTGAGTTCCTGATTAAGCGCCGCCGCCGTGCGGTCCAGATCTTCCTTAGCCTTGCCGATGGTTCCGTGATAGTAGATCGGCCATGTCACCTCGCTACCTAGGTAGGTATAATTAGTGGTCACGCATCCCTCAGCGAGACAATTCGCGGCGGACAAGGCCTTCATCCACTCAAACCAATCACCACCACCCATCACTTTGACTGTGTCCGCAATCTCATCTTCACTGGCCGGATCAAGACTAATCGATCGGATTTCTCCTGAGTTAAAATCAATGGTGGAACCAGAGAACGCGTCGCCAATGGGCTTTAACGTGCTTCTCACCGTCTCGCCTGATGGCAGCGTGCGCGCTGGAGCTGCTAACGAATAAACGACCAGATCGACTTGCCCCCAATCAGCTTGAATTTGCTCAATCACCTTGGCTTTTAGAGAGGCCGAGAATGCGTCACCGTTAAAGTGTTTGGCATACAGGCCGCGCTTTTTCGCCTCGCGGTCAAACGCGGCCGTTTTGTACCACCCTGGGGAAGCCGTCCGCGCGCCTTTCGCTGGCCGCTCAAAAAACACGCCCATGGTCGCCGCACCACAGCCCATTGCTGCGACAATTCGACTGGCTAAACCGTAGCCTCCGGAAGCGCCAATCACGAGCACTCGCTTTGGCGCATCATCGATCGGCCCCTGCGCTTCAACGACCTGAATCTGTTCATCGACGTCTGCGGCACAACCAGCGGGATGAGCCGTCGTGCACAAAAATCCCTTGATTTTTGGTTCTATTCTCATGATGTCATGCTCCCTATCGCTGCCATGCGCTGTTATTGGGTGGTGTTAGCTTTTGCCATCTGTTCTCAGCCGCTATCCACTGGCTCTATCGACTGGTTGCCGTCGACTACTGATCTAGGACTCGATCTAATGCGCTGGTTTTCGCAGGATCAAATAGGCGCCCAATAATACCATTGGCAAACACAGAATTTGTCCTTGGGTGACCCACCCTAACGCCATAAACCCTAGATGCGCATCCGGCAGCCTAAAGAATTCGGTGCAAAACCTCAGTGCGCCGTATCCGAGCAAAAATGCGCCGGACAGCTGGCCGGCTCGATTGGCGCTTCGACTGAACCACCAGACAAACAGTAAAAGCATAGGGCCCTCGGCCACCATTTGATAGATACTTGAAGGGTGACGGGTAACAACATCGCCAGGATAGACCAGCGCCCAAGGCACATCGGAGACTCGGCCTGGTAGCTCAGCATTAATGAAATTCCCGATGCGACCACAGGCCAGACCTAGAGGTACCCCTAGTACCACGAAGTCAGTCACTGAAAAAAATCCGCGCTCTGTCCGGTTGGCATACACCCACAGCGCGACAATGACGCCGAGCAATCCTCCATGGAAAGACATCCCTCCTTCCCAAATCCTGAACAGNACGAGTGGATTACTNATNAAGGCATCAAATCCGTAAAACAGGACATAGCCGATGCGCCCACCCAANATGACGCCCACCATGCCAGCAGATAACAANTCCGAGATTTGCTGGTCNGACCACGCACGATCACCTGTTCCACGTGTTGCTTTCATGATCCGCCAACACAAGAAAAACGCAGCGAGATACGTCAACGCATACCAATGAATATTGATCTGTCCGAAAATCGACAGCGCAATGGGATCAATGTCTGGGTACTTCATCCTGCTCTTGTCCTCTGCCAAGGATAACAATGCCTGAGATCATACTGGCAGGCGGCATAGTGGCGCGAGCGCAGTCTTTATCCTAACTTCTTAGCTTTGCTATGCTCGAGATTCTCGTTTACCCACTGTGATCCTATGTGTCTTATCGCCCTGGCCTATGACCCCTTAGCTTCCGATCAGCTTATCGTCACTGCCAATCGCGATGAGTTCCACGCCCGCCCAACAACAAGCGCGAACTTCTGGACCGACCAGCCTTCGATACTAGCAGGCCGAGATCTTCAAGGCGGTGGAACATGGATGGGGGTTGACCGCAGTGGGCGCTTCGCAGCCTTAACGAATTACACAGAACCGACCCCCGATCCACTCCCCCAAACCACACGGGGCGACTTGATCACCCAATTTCTGGTTGGCGAGCAATCGGCGAAGGCTTATATGACGTCGCTAGCCCACACCGCCCATGATTACCGGGGTTTCAACCTTCTCCTGATGGATGATGAGGGCCTCTATTATTTCAATAACCGGCTCAAGCTGCATCAGCGCCTAGAACCTGGCACCTATGCGTTATCGAATCGTTATCTTGATTGCGATTGGCCCAAGGTAAAGCGCACAAGGGAGGCCCTCAGCCAGTGCGTTCAGTCTTCCGCGCCGCTCAATCTGGAAGCCCTCTGTGACATCATGCAGGCCAAAGGGGATGGGCGCCCTCACAGTCAGCCGTTTATTACAGATGATTTATATGGGACAAGAGCGACCACGGCAATTATCATCAGCGCCGATAGCAACGTGCACTTGCTAGAGAAGAACTATCTTGAGAGCGGAAAGCCAGGGCCCGTCAGCGCTTACTCCTTTCCCGTTGTCTCCCGGCAGGACCGCGGATAAGAGAACCAAGGCCCTCCCGCCTGAACAGCCGATCTACCNTTGCTTTGACTGCTTCTGCGGTGTCGAGTACTAACACGCGATCCAAGATCTTTTTGGCTGTCTCAAAGGAGATCGTCGATAACGCTTTTTTGACCAGCAACAAGTTCGTCATGTTCATGGACAGCATTTGATAACCCATGGCCATTAAGAGCAGAGCAGCCTCTGGGTGTCCCGCCATTTCTCCACAAACAGCAATGTCCTTATTCATATGCTTGGTGGATCTCGCGATCTGGCTCAGCGCTTGAAGCACGGCGGGATGAAATTCCTGAAACAGACCCGCCACTTGAGGGTTATTGCGATCGACGGCGAGCATGTACTGCACAAGATCGTTACTCCCCACTGACAAAAAATCGACCCGCTCCAGAATCGCTACCGCTTGATAAACCGCAGCTGGCACCTCGATCATCACGCCAACTTCCGGCATACGGATCGATGCACCCTCCTCGATCACCTCCTGATAGCACTGATCAATAAGCCGTTTGGCCGCATCAACCTGGGCGACACTACTGACCATCGGCAGCATGATCCTGAGCCTAGCTTCAAGCCCCTCACTCGCGCGCATCATCGCGCGGATTTGGGCAATAAAGATCTCGGGGTGATCGAGCGACACCCTCAGACCTCGCCAACCCAAGAACGGGTTGTCCTCTTCGATGGGAAAGTAGGGGAGCGATTTATCACCACCAATATCNAGCGTTCTCATGGTAACCGGAAGGGGGGAGAACGCTTCCAGGTGCGCCCGATAAATGACTCGCTGCTCTTCTTCAGTAGGAAATGTGTCGCTCGACATAAAGTGAATTTCGGTGCGGTACAGGCCCACGCCCTCTGCGCCTCGGTCTATTGAACGAGTGGCATCCCCCAACAGTCCAGTGTTCACCCAGAGTTTCGTCCGATGGCCATCTGGCGTCGTGCACTCAGCAGTGGCCAGGTGCTCAAGTTCATCGGTCAGTGTTTGCTCTTCCAGTTTACGGCGCGCATAGGTATCGCGTTGTGAGCGATTGGGTGAAGTGATGATCGCACCCTCCAAACCGTCGACAATGACGTGGCCCCCATCAATCATNGCCATAGGCAGGTCTTTGACCCCCATCACCGTTGGAATGCCCATGGCNTCGGCCAAAATCGCGAGATGAGAGTTCACCGACCCGCGGCCTGACACCAGGCCCTGNAAACGATCTCTTGGCACCTTGCCAATATCNGCCACGCCCAGATCGTCGCCAATCAATATGGTATCCCTAGGAAAGTGCTGCCTGCGTTTATTGCGTCGCTCAATATGAACAAGCAGCCGATTGCCGAGTTCTCGAACGTCATCGCCTCGCTCACGAAGATACGGATCATCCATCTTCTCGAATTGCGCTGAATGCAGCGCGATCACCTCCTTCAAGGCGCCTTGAGCCCATTGACCCNCTTTGATTCTGGCAATCACCTGATAAGGAATCGCTTGCGGGTCCAACATCTGCAAGTAAGCTTCNAAGATCCCGAGCGTCTCTCGATGGATCTGATCCACCAATCGAGAGGCTACCTCCCGAATTTCCTCCGTGGCGCTAGCCACGGCGCGCTCAAATCGCTCAATCTCTCGCTGTGTATTCCGCACTTGCCGATACGGGACTTGTGCCAGGTCAACCTCCGGATAGAGCACAATGGCTGTACCCAGCGCAATTCCAGGCGCACCACCCGTGCCCCGAAAGAGACTAGAACCCCGCCGAACTTTGGGTCCCGTAATTCTGCCCATTGCTTCAGCATGGGCAATCACACCNGCCAATTGAGCCGACAAAGTGATAAGCAGCGCCTCTTCACTTTCGTCGAAACGCCGACTTTCCTGTTGCTGAACGACGAGCACCCCTACCGTGTTGCCCTGGTGAATAATCGGCACCCCAAGAAAACTGCTATAGGCCTCCTCACCAATGCCTGGGATGTAGCGATTTTTAGGGTGGCCAACCACTTGTTCGACGTTGACGGGCTCAGCACGCTCTGCGACATGTCCGACTAGCCCTTCCCCAATGCCAAGCGCGACCTTGCCTACCAAAGCCTGGTTCAAACCTCGAGTAGCTCGAAACACTAACCGCGTTGGCCTGGACTCGAGCAGGTACACGGTACAGACCGCCGAACCCATCGCCTGTTGCACCGAGGCAACGGTCGTTTCTAGTGCAGCATCAAGGTTGGGGGCTGCGGCTACGTCCTGGACAATTTTTCTTAGAATCTCAAGCATAGTTCATGTTTATTCGCATCTCGCGCTCGTTTCATTCCGGGCAACATCCGTATGCACCACTAGCCCTTCATGCATTGGGCAAGCCGCGGAGCCAGCTCCTTTAGCGCACGCTGATAGACCCCTTTCTTAAATTCAACGATTTGACTGACGGGATACCAGTAGCTGACCCAACGCCAATCATCGAACTCTGGCTTTTGTTGACAATCGAGCTTGAAGACTTGGTCATCCGATACCAGTCGTACNAGGAAATACTTCTGCTTTTGACCCACGAACCTGGTCTGCTTGTCACGCTTAAAATGNGAAGGCAGCCGATAGCGCAGCCAATCTTTAGTCACCGCGACTATGCGAACATCCTTTTTCACTAGGCCCGTCTCCTCGCGTAACTCGCGGAACAACGCCTCTTCCGGCTGCTCGCCGCTCTGAATACCGCCTTGAGGGAACTGCCAAGCATCTTGTCTTGCTCGCTTACCCCAAAATACCTGACCTTGTTTGTTAGCTATTATGATTCCTACATTAGGCCGGTAGCCATGTTTGTCGATCATGATGGATTCTCAGTGTCAGTCTGCCCTTAGGCAGGCTAATAGCAGTGTTTTCAGCGCGAGCCGTCGTGGCCAAAAGCGAACAGCGGGCGGTCTCTCAAGGAGGCCCCGCAGTGTCTTCGCTTACCCCTGTATCACTCACTACTTGCCGCTAATTGAGCGGCATATTCTCGCTCGGCCAATCACGCTTGACTAGCGTCGGGTTCGCTCAGCGCTCTACAAAGAGCGTCGGCACCTGAACCTTGGCGATGTTTTCTTATATCGATAACTTTAGATTACCACTTGCGCGTTAAGATGGAATCCTATCTGGATCCACTCTCGATTCCTGTTGCTTAATGGGTTGGCATAACGGGCCCGTTGCGACGCAGTGAATCACCTCGCTGCTCGCGGGTGGGCCTATCATCGCGTCGCGATTTATCGCTATCCATTTGTCGCGCTAGACCGGGCGGCCAGGGAGGGTAAGCGCGTCGAGACGATAGCGACAAGCGATGCCCCCAGCCGGTAACGATTTAGCACTTAACCTAACCCGGCGCTCAGCTNGCGGCATAGGCCAAATCAAGATCGCGTGCGGCCTTAACATCATCCAATCGCTTAACAGGCATCGCGTGAGGCGCTGTCTTAACGCGCTCGGGATCGCTCAACGCTTCCTCACGGATAGCGATCATCGCGTTGATAAAAGCATCCATCTCNTCTTTGGTTTCCGTTTCCGTCGGCTCGATCAAGAGACACTCAGGAATTAAGAGCGGGAAGTAAGTGGTCGGAGCGTGGAGCCCGAAGTCAAGCAAGCGTTTAGCAAAGTCCATGGCAGTGACGCCGTGACCTTTTGCCTCCTTGGACAAGGTCACAATGAATTCATGGGTTGCCCGTCGATCCGGGAAAGCGAGCTCAAACCCAGCAGATTTTAACCGTGCCGCCATATAGTTGGCGTTAAGCGTTGCAAACTCGCCCACTCGCCTCATGCCCTCGGCGCCGAGCAAGCGGCTGTAAGCAAACGCTCTCAGCAAGATCCCAGCATTGCCCATATGGGCTGACAGCGGGCCGATGGTGTCGGGCAGATCCTGCTCATCGAGCCAGCGATAGTACGAACCCTCTGCGGTCATCTCACATCCAACAATTGGGGTTGGCAAAAAGGGCAACAAACGAGGTCCTACCCCGACGGGGCCAGAACCCGGACCGCCTCCGCCGTGAGGCGTCGCAAAGGTCTTGTGTAGGTTCATATGCAGTACATCAAATCCCATATCGCCTGGGCGTACTTGGCCTAAAATCGCGTTGAGATTAGCGCCGTCATAGTAGAGAAGCCCACCAGCTTGATGGACGGCATCCGCGATTTCGGGAATCTGTCGCTCAAACACGCCGCAGGTTGATGGATTTGTCATCATCAAACCTGCTGTGCGCTCGCTCAGCACCGCCTTCAAGGCAGCAAGATCGACGTCCCCTTCTGACGTAACAGGTATCTCTCTCACCGTGTATCCGCACATGACTGCGGTAGCGGGGTTAGTCCCATGTGCCGCTTCGGGCACAAGAATCTCTTGGCGCTCAGTATCACCGCGCTTGTCATGGTACGCCCGAATCATGGCTACACCGGCGAACTCACCTTGAGCACCTGCCATGGGCGTTAGTGACACGCCTTGCATACCGGTCACTTCGGCCAGCTCTTGTTGCAGTTCGTAAAGGCAGGCCAGATACCCTTGGCTAATCGATTCTGGCGCGAGGGGATGACGGGCCAGAAATCCGGGAATGCTGGCTGCTCGATGCGCGCCTCGAGGGTTGTATTTCATAGTGCAAGAACCAAGCGGNTAAAACTGCTTGTCTATCGCGAAATTTTTAGCCGATAGATTCGTGTAGTGTCTGACAACGTCGAGTTCAGACACTTCGGGCAAGCCAACGTCTTCGCCGCGCAGGTGGCCCTTCAACGCCGCGAGTACAAGCTCATCGTCTTGTTTCCCTGGCGTTTGTGCACGCGCTTGCCGACCTGGCCGACTCTTTTCATAAATCAACATTACGCTGCCTCCACTTTAACGACCGACTGCATCAGTGCAACCAGATTCGCAAAATCTTCTTCTGTCTTTGTCTCGGTCACATTAATCAGCAGCGAATGGGCAAATCGTTCCCCCATAAACGCGAGGCTCAGCCCAGGCACGACACTTTCCCGGACGAGCGCATTCACCACAGCATCGGCCGCCACCGGTAACTCAAAGACTTGCTCGTGGAAGCAGGGACCGTTGAACCGAGGAGTAATGCCGATCGCTGCGAGCTCAGATCGCAGCATCCCTAGCCCTTTGTGTGACGCTACAGCGACTTCACGAAGGCCCTGACTGCCAAGCAGACTCATGTAAATGGTAGCAGCAGTGACTAACAGTCCTTGATTCGTGCAAATGTTAGACGTCGCCTTGCCGCGTCGTATATGCTGTTCCCTCGCCTGAAGCGTAAGTGTGAAGCCTGGCGTTCCATCACTGTCTTCTGTTCTGCCAATAATCCTGCCAGGCATCTGTCGAACAATTTGCTTCTTGCAACACATAAATCCGAGATAGGGGCCGCCAGACGACAACGGGATTCCGAGTGGTTGCCCGTCACCCACTACAATGTCCGCGCCTTGCTCGCCCCAACTCCCAGGAGGCTTGAGCAGCGCCATGGCCGTGGGATTAACCACACCAATGACCAGCGCGCCTTGCTCATGAGCGAGTGTCGTCAGCTCATCCACTGCATCAAGACCACCAAAGAAGTTGGGATAAGCGATGGCTAATGCCGCGGCATCCTCAAGGTCAGAGACAGGCCACTCAATGCATCCCGTTTCACTGCTGAAGGGGACTGAGCGAAGCTCTAAGCCTTGATTTTTAACAATCGCCTGGCATGCCTTCAAATAACGGGGATTCAAGTTGCCGGCGACCAGAATAAGTCGAGACTTATTTTTTTTGTTCGCGCGGACAGCCATCAACATGGCCTCTGCCAGCGCCGATGCGCCGTCGTACACCGACGCGTTGGCAACCTCCATTCTCGTAAGTCTAGAGATCATGGTTTGAAACTCATAGATCAGCTGCAAGGTGCCTTGGCTGGCTTCTGCTTGATACGGCGTGTAAGCCGTCATGAATTCGCCGCGGCTAGCGAGGTCCCATACGGCGGCGGGGATGTGATGCTCGTAGGCTCCAGCACCAACGAAATTGAGCGCCACTTCATCTCGCCTTGCACGCTGCTGCATTAGGCGCATCAAAGCCATTTCCGACAGGCTGTCGGGGAGGTTCAGTTCACCTTTGAATCGCATGTCGTCTGGAATCTCATCAAACAATGCAGCAGTGCAGGTCTCGCCAATCGCTTGAAGCATGGTGTCGATATCCGACTGAGTGTGAGGAATGAAGGGCATCGTTNTTTACTCTTTGGTCACTTTCAATAATGGACTAATGATCGCTCGCTTCGCACAACGCCGCGTAGGCTTCCGCGGTCAGCAGCCCGTCGAAAGCGTTAGGGTCAGCAGGCTCAATCACGAAAAACCACGCTTCATCGTACGGCGATTCATTCACTAGTTCTGGCGCTTCATCGAGCTGGTCGTTGACCGCGCGAATAGTCCCTGCTACCGGCGCATAAATATCAGAAGCAGCTTTTACCGATTCAACGACCGCAACTTCTGCTTCGGCATCGACAGACGCACCCACCTCAGGCAGTTCAACAAAAACAACGTCTCCTAAGGCATCCTGAGCATGGTCACTGATCCCTACAACGATTGAGCCATCTTCATCTTTTCTGGCCCATTCATGCGAGGCTAAATATCGCAGCTCGCTTCTTACTTCTGACATCGCGCTGTCTCCATGTTGACTTTAATTCGCTGTTGTTCGGCTTTTTTGTTGNNTTTTAACAGTAGTCTTTATCTGGTTTTGGCCTGCCTCTGGGCTTGCAGCTAACCTTAGTTTTGGGCTAGATCACTGCCTTTTGATCAATCGCCGCACCGGGCCTTTTCACTTCTTTCTAGCTTTTATGATTCTTTCTAGCTTTTATGATCTTCTATCTTCTTTGTTGCCTTTAACGCTTTCTTTCATGCTCTCTTTGCATTTTCTGATGTGTTTTTGCTTTTTTGTTTTCTTTGTTTCTTCAGCCTATCGCGGAAAGGCTGCGATATAGCGCGCCAAGCCTTGGTTGCAATATCGACCTTCTACGNAATAGTCGATCAATTAAACTGCCCCCTTGGGACAAATGGTAAAGGCACCACCTCCACTGCTTGGCGCTTTCCCCTGATTTCGACCTCAAGTGTTTTCGATGGCGTACTTACNCGCGCGAGCCCGATACCACATGACAATGTCGGCGAAAAAGCGCCGCTCGTCACCACACCAACCGCCTCATCTCCAGAAAAAAGGGGGTAACCGGCGCGAAGCACCCCTTTGCCGACAAGTTGAACGCCGATCTGACGCTCACGACTCGTTGGATGGGTGGCCATGGCGTCTTGACCAATGAAATCACGATCTTTCGTCACCANCGTCCAAGACAGATTCGCCGCAGCAGGACAAACCGTTTCATCTAAATCCTGACCATACAAATTCATTCCCGCTTCAAGCCGCAGCGTATCGCGGGCGCCAAGGCCGATGGGGGAAGCTCCTGCTTGGCGGAGCGACTGCCACAGCGCCACGCCTTCACTCGCGTCAACGATGCACTCAAACCCGCTCTCACCGGTGTAGCCCGTTCTGGCAAAGAGCGCGCCTTCGCGCTCGAAGAAAGAAAAAGGCTTTAGGGCGCCTAACGCAGCCACATCCCTCTCAGGGAGCACAGCGCTCAACACCTTTCTGCTTTCCGGCCCTTGCACGGCGATAATGGCGTAATCGCTCGGTGTCTCTACAGAGACGTCAAACGCTTCAGCATGCTGACGCATCCACGCCACATCTTTTTCTCTTGTTGCGCAATTGACGACGAGTCGATAATCCCGCTCGCGTCGATACACGATCAGATCATCAATAATGCCGCCTTCGGCATTCAACATCGCTGTGTACAGCGCGCGACCCTCGTCTAACCGATCGATATCGTTGGCGAGTAACCGCTTAAGGTAAGCCGCTTGGTCTGGGCCAGAAACATCAACAAGGCTCATATGCGAGA
>PBWF01000047.1 GCA_002728935.1 Gammaproteobacteria bacterium
CGCGTCAATCAATGGAGCGGGCGACGAGATTCGAACTCGCGACAACCAGCTTGGGAAGCTGGGACTCTACCAACTGAGCTACACCCGCACGACGGTCATTTTGCCAGCAAATGCGAATCCTTAAAACCAGAGCGATCGTTGACTCGTAATCCTGCCCAGTCACGACTACAAGCCATCACAGATCGTTTGACCAAATCAGCAACATCGCGCCAGCACAAATCAGCCCCATGCCCAGCCACTCGTGGGACTTAATACGCTCTCTGAAAAAGAACGCACTGATTACCAACATGAAGACAAATTCAATTTGCCCAAGCGTCTTAACCAGNGCAGCTCGTTCGAGTGTGAAAGCGGTGAACCAACCAATCGAACCAAGCACGCCGGTTACACCAATAAACAGCCCGAGTCGCCACTTANCGAGGAGTTCACGAAATTCATTGGGNTTTTGAAGACCCACGAGCGCGAGACAGAGCCCTGTCTGGAAAATCACCATCGATAACAGCGTGACCACCGCTGCAGACGGCGCGTGATCGATATCTAGCGATAAACTCGCATCCCGAATCAGCAGCGAAGTGAGCGAGAACGCCAGCGCTGACGCAAGCCCAAACCAAACCGAACGATCCATCACAAAAACCAGCTTTTCTTCGGGATTACGCTGGATCGACANGATCCCCAGACTGGCAACACCCACACCCAGCCATGCAATAGGCGGCAGCGCATCGGCGAACAGCAACCATCCGAGCAAGGCTGTCATCATGATTTCTAATCGAACGAGGGTCGATCCCAGCGCGAAGTTTCGCAAACTAAACAGACGCACCAGTAATATCGTGGCGATGACCTGTAGCGATCCCGCGGCAATCACCTTGGTGAGGTAAACACCGGATAGTGTGCCTTGCTCTATGGGCGGGTCTAGCCATAGGAAGTACAAGAGCACCACAGGCAAGCCGAAAAGATACCGGGCGAGCGTTGCCGTCAGCGCGGATAGCGACTCATGCAGATACTTCTGACCCGCTGTGCGCACCGCCTGCATCGACGCAGCAAGGAGCGTCCACGCAACCCATTCACTCATCGGCAGACCGCCAACCAAATGGCTTTGGTTGTTATTCGCCCAGCGCTCACGCGTCCAACGGTCGCCAATTCCCATGGAAGCCGAACGGCACCCGATGATCGAGGAAAGCTCTAGCGATTGGGCCATCACTTACGTTTTGCGCGTCGAGTATCACGAGCTGGCTTTTATCCTCACGCGCGTCATAGAGATTGGCGAGCAGATACCCTTCTCCCTCGGTCTCCCCACTTGCCACAAAGATAGGCTCTGAGGTGCCCATGTGCCCTCCAAAATCGCAGACGGCAACTCGNTCCAGTTCATGATCAATATGCGCGATCGCACTGAAATTTTGAGTGGCGGACTTTTCCCCGCCTTGGCAGGCGAAGTAGCCGTGGCGATAAGATAGGCCCGCTCGTCGCTCGTCCAACCGGGGAAATTCTGAGAACCTATCATCGAGCGGCTCGCTCTTGTAGGTGTTCGTNTCGCCATCGACATCTAGCGTCCACCTGTGCAGTTTCGCATTCGCTTTACTAGGGTCGCCCATCGATCCATCAGGTCGAGGGAAGAGCGGCGCTTCTGGGTACTCACAGACATCACAGATCAGTTTCCCATCTTGCTCAAACGCGTTCATAGGGTGGAACACATAACTTGGTGATCCTTCAAACCAGCGGATCTTATCCACGGACTCCCCACGCTTTAGTACCCCAAGATAGGTCCCAAGTTCGGGCTCCCACGCGAATGCGGGTCCACCTCGCATTGCTCGGTCAAGCGAGCCCGACAGCGGCATGATGGGAAACAGAACATAGTTCTGAGTGACCATGAAGTCGTGTACCATCGACGAATAAGGCGCATCGAAAACCTGACTCTCAGTCAATTCACCATCCGCAGACACCACATGAAAAGACATCCCTTTCGACATAGGCCCACTCGTGCTGTAGCCGAAAAACAGCATCTCACCTGTTTCTGGGTCAATCTTTGGATGAGCTGTCATCGGTCCTTCTAGCCGGCCACCGAAATCCCAAGCACCTTTCGACGCCAATGAATTCGGATCGAACTCGAATGGCGCGTGCCCTTCCTCCAACGCAAGCAAGCGGCCGCCGTGCCAAACGATGTTTGTATTAGCAAGACCATCTGTTTCCATGCCGACGACGCTGGGATCGGCGTCCATCGGATTAAAGGCCGAAAATAAGGCCCGTCCCGCGGCGCGTTCCAATTCAAACTTCTTCGTTCGCGCCCAACGATTCTTGTAACCAACGCGCCCATTCTCAATATGAAATGCGTGGAGCATGCCATCGCCAGCGAACCAATGGTGTCCACCTCGCGGCGCAAACTGTGGGTTAGGTCCATTCCGTAAAAAAGTCCCAGAGAGATCCGCTGGCACCTCCCCTTCGATGACTAGATCGGGTGCATCGCATTCCATTTGAATGGGTGCGAACCCGCCGACCAGATTCGGATGCTTGGGCATGGGTTGGGCCATCACGCTTCTCCTTGATTAATGGGCGTTTTTTAAGAATGTGTTACGCTCGTTTCGGAGTTTAACCACCCGACCCATCGCTGAACAGTTTAGACAAGGCGCTTAAATTGGTCGGCGTCACGGGCCTGCACCAACCCAAAGCGCCAGCGCAGGTCCGCCAAAAGCCCAAAGGCTAGGTACGCGGCCTGGGGGACTAATTCTTGGCAACCGACCGGGGCGCCAAATTAGCAACAGACTCTGACACGTCAGAACCGCTAGGCACCCACATCGCGCGCAAACGCTAACCGCTACTTGTCGCCTCATAGTTTGTCGTCTCTCTTAAGGAGGTCTGCTGACGGTCTTATTCAATATCTCTCTCAAGCATACGACCAGAGCAGAGTGCGGCTGAACAATCAGGGGCCGCGGGTCACACGGGAAGAAAGCGCGTTCCTATCAGCATTTCATACAATGATAAGAGGCGATGGGGATGAGCGGCGGGCTAGTGCATTGAAGCGCCCGTGCTTGAGGCGTTTCTCTTGGTCAGCACCCATGCCGGGTGCCAACCAGAGAACGAACCATCAGTGGACTGGGCTCGACGGACTACAGCACTTCCATGATCGCTTCGGCAGAACTGACTTCAAATGCCCCGCCCTGTTCTGCGTTCAACTGAGTAATCACGCCATTTTCTGCGATCAATGCATAGCGTGATGAGCGCTGTCCAAGACCAAAACCAGACCCGTCCAATGTGAGACCCATTGCGGCTGTGAAGTCACCATTGCCGTCACCTGCCATGATCAGTTCTTCTGCATTCTGGGCACTACCCCACGCGTTCATAACAAATGCATCATTCACAGACAAACAGATGATCGCATCTACACCCTTGGCCTTAATCTTGTCTGCGTTAGCGACAAAGCCAGGCAAGTGGGCAGCGCTACAGGTTGGCGTAAACGCGCCAGGCACGGCAAAGATCACAACCTTCTTATCCGCCGCAAATTCACCAATATTCAAATCTTCGGGGCCCTTCTCGCCCATCACTTTAACCGCCACTTTGGGCAGCGCATCACCTTGACCTAGCGCCATCTCTCTCTCCGTTATCGCTGGATTACTGGAGCGCCTAGTCTCCAATGACCGCTTGAGAAGTTCAAGCAGATTGTCTGGATATGCAGAGAGCAAAGCCGTAGGCGCCAAACCTAGAGCGCTCAGCATAATACTACGAATTGGTATGGGCGCTGGGATTGGCGCGGGTATGAGTACCAGTATTAGTGCCAGCATCAGCATGCAGAAATCCTTGCCTCAGTGCTTAACAATCGGCTGTGGATCATGGGTGAAATCACCCCGAGTGGTTCTCCCCACGAACTCGGGAAAAAGCGACGTACAAGCCCATCATCCAGTCAGTTCTATTGCCACGTCCCAGGCTAGCCTCAAAGAAAAAAGCGTTCGAAGAGGAATTGGAGCNCCTANATTACGAGAGACGCATGCTCGAGGTCGAGAGCAGTGAGTGATCAATCATGGGTGCTGAGTGCTGAAGTTTCACACTTTGCTCATTGGCAGCGGAGAACGTCAAGCGATCGCCATAGAGATGTGCCGCCTATCGTCAAATGGCAATTGAATCGGATCGCCACCCCGCGGATGCATCACCGCACCGCGGGCCGCGTACTGCAATATAAATGCCTTCCTGCAGGCATCCGTCAGGTTCGGACCGGTGCGATGAGGTGTGAGCGATGAAAACACCACAATGTCTCCAGGACTTGCTTCGACAGCGGCAGGTGTATTGGGGAGCTCGTCGCTAGAATTGACGCACTGAAGGCCGAGTGGGGTGGACCAATGTTTAAGGGTGCCGAGCAGGTGGGCCCTAGGAATCACCCAAGGGCACCCGTTCTCCTCAGTCGCCTCTGTCAGCGGCACCCAGCAGGTAAGGTAAGCTTCCGGGGATACAAACGTGTACCCATTGTCTTGATGCCAAGGGAATTCCTCATCTGTTTCAGGCTTTTTATAAACGAGTTGATCCCAATACAGGATCGCTCCCGGGCCGATCAGTTCGCTGCACAAGTCCTTAAACACCTCAAGCTGCGCAAATCGGTGCGCCACTTCGGAACGGGTAACGACATGCGTTGTAAACGTAATGTCGTCCGCCCTATTGATCAAAAAGTGCCCGTCATGCTCGCGACGTAATTCCTCCTCACGCTCAGCTTCGAGCACATCTCCCGCCTCGCGCATCGCCTCGACCTCATTGAGAGAAAGCGCATCTTTCAACAAGAAATATCCTCTGTCGAAGTACTGTGCTTGCTGTGATTTCGACAAGCGGCGCAGCGTTTCTGGCGGTGTCGCATCAAAGCCGTTACTTCTTGGATCAGGCGTCAAGGGTTAGCACCTCCGCGCGTTTGGTAGTGGGTAGTTGCTCAATCGCTTGGGCTAGCGCTCGGTCTTTCTCCGTAACCACATTTCCCGCATCGTGGGTGGTGAGCGTAATCTCTACGAGGTTATAAACATTTCGCCACTCAGGATGGTGCTGGTGCGCTTCTGCCAGTGCGGCAACCTCGGTCATGAANTCGAACGCGGCAACAAAATCCACAAACCGCAATCGAAGCTGCAGTGTATTACTCAATTCTCGAAACATACGAACCCCTCTCACCGCCTCAGTACTCATTGTCATACTAAATCTCACGGTACGATCTGCCTACCCTCTTGTTTTTTAACAAACAGCGTTCTTCTCCCGTACCTTTCTCTGTGCTCTGCGCGATAGCCGTCAACACCTGAGTACGATCGCTCATCAAGCGTGCTGGAGGATTCCAAGGCCCTGTCACTCTTCATTAGTCACCGTGGAGTAAAGCGCGGCCAAGCGCCTCTTTCANTTATCACGATNGCGTGCGCGAGTCCATGATAGAGCGCGCTCGCAGCGACGTCAGGCAGTGGGTGCTTTGATCAAAGCTCATACTCATGAGGAAGTCAGCCAAGTAGACAGCGTGAAGCCTTCAGTCCTATCCCAACGACAACCGCTATTTCAGTGCACACTTGGTTAAACTGCCAATAAACCAAAGAGCGCCAGCATGGATCAAGTCGCCCTCCACCGTATCGCCGAAGCGGCTGAAGTCGATGCATTGCTCGTCGATCAGTGGTCAGATCCCTCTTTCGTGTTCGCAGATGCTGCCAGGGTGAGTGATCGGGATGACTTACTTCCTGGGCTCATCGGAATGCTATTTGCGGCGGGCGAAAAACACCTGTTCGTTGAGCGCTGGGACGCGGTCAATCACATTGTTCAACCCGAGTGGACAAAGCTCAGCAAATGGGACGAGGCGAAGCTTTCAGTCGAGACCTTACTCGACATGACTATTGGTATGGATAGTGACCTTGCCCTCATGGGTACCATCGGGCACTCGCACACGTTCGAGCCCGTCATACTCAAGAAGCTCGTCGAAATCCTAGAGACGCAAACGGCTNGGCCNATTAATGAAATACTGGCTTCCTGGCTGCGCGATCCACTTAGTATTGAGCCTGAACATTGTCAGCTCATTTGGGACGAGCAAACAAGCCGGTGGCGCTTGTCCGCGTCGATGGATGCCATTCATCGATTGGGTATCGCCATGCTGGACGCAGCGCTATTCGATGGCAGCTATCTCATGGCAATGCGCGAGCCCGCTCAATCTTCATCGCCTCACTTTCGCCTGCTGTGGTGGAACAACTGTCGAGCATTGCTCGAGGAGAGGAGGATTACACCGCCCAATAGCGTTCCCAGTGACCTCCTAGTTGCGACCCTACGTGGCAAGGAGTGTCTAGCGATCTCTGGCGATCTGGATGTCGCACTCACCATCAGCGCTCCAAGCCAGCCAACAGAGACCCATCTCGCACTCGAGCTACTGGCCGACCCACTGCTGTGGGAGGCGCTGTCTTAGCCAGTTGCTTCCACCCCATCGCCAGGTCAGGAATGCCAGGTCGGTTCGCACGGCCAGCCTAGTTTGACCGCGAAAGCGCCTATGGTAGCCTCCTTGCATTGAACTAATTCCTGCAAAAAATACGGAGCCACTATGGATCTTTCCTACGGCCAAGAATACGAGACGTTCCGATCAGAGGTAAAAGGCTTTTTGGATCAATACGCAGATCGGCAACCCAAAGCCGGTTCCGGACCGCGCAGCGACGCCACTAAAGAATGGCAAAAACTTCTCATTGAACATGGCTACCATTCGCGAACNATNCCCAAAGANTACGGCGGCTATGGCGCGACACCCGACATCCTNAAGTCGCGNATCATTGCNGAAGAATTTAGCAACGCCCAGGTCAANACCGGCTTTAGCGGCCANGGCATTAGCATGCTGACNCCCGTNCTGTTGGAAATGGGTACCGAAGAGCAAAAGCAAACNTTTATCAAGCCCACTATCGAAGCAGACATGATNTGGTGTCAGGGTTATTCAGANCCNGGNGCNGGCAGTGACCTTGCCAGCCTNACGACTAAAGCCGAACTCGANGGGGANGAATGGGTNATCAACGGCCAAAANATNTGGACGAGCACGGCCCATCTNGCNGATTGGATTTTCTGCCTGGTCNGAACCGAACCGGAGGCGCCAAAACATCANGGTATTTCCTTTTTGCTNTTCAGAATGGACACACCGGGGATTGAGGTTAGGCCCCTNGTCGACATGACNGGTAACGCAAACTTCAACGANGTGTTTTTCACGGATGTGCGCGTTCCCAAGCACCAAATCGTCGGNCAGCGCGGTCAGGGCTGGCNGGTTGCCAACGCAATCCTTGGTCATGAGCGCGGCTCGCTTGCGCCNCCAGANGCNGCCATGTCNAGACTGAACGGTGTGATCAAACTGATGCGNGAAGANACGATCAATGGNGAGCGGGTNATTGANAACCCTGTNTTCCGGGACCGACTCATGAAGCTTCAAGGCCGAGTGCTCGCCATGCAGTACAACGATATGCGTCTGCTATCGGCGAACATCAACAAAAATCAAGACGTACGGTTAGCCGGCATGATTGTGAAGCTGCTGGGGACTGAGCTGCGCCACGAGATCGAATGCCTTGGAATCGATGTCATGGGCGAGATCGGTGTCAGTTACGGCGACAATCCGTATCTAAAGGGTAATGGGTCGTGGCAATACCAATACATGTACTACCTTGGTCTCATTATCGGTGGGGGCACTTCCCAAATTCAGAAAAACATCATTAGCGAGCGCGGCTTGGGCATGCCTAAAGAGCCCAAATTTGCGGCATCGGAGGCTTAAATGGAATTCGGACTTTCGCAGGATCAAATACTGCTTCAAGACAGCGTGAAAAAATTCCTGACAACCGAGGCACCGCTGGATCTCGTGCGAGGTATTGCTGCCAAGGAGCAAACGGATGCAGCTGTATGGCAAGGCCTCATTGACCTAGGCATTGCGGGCTTACTCATCCCCGAAGCGCAGGGAGGCGTCGGTCTCGGCATGTTAGATGCAGTGGTCGTCGCCGAAGCATTGGGCTACGCCATTTGCCCAGGTCCCTACCTTAGCAGTGCGATCATGGCCGCAAGGTACTTAACGGAAGCCGGAGCGAGCGAGCTACTACCAGGAATTGCTGCAGGAACCACCCGAGTCGGTGTCGCGTTTGCGGCGGCGACGGGCGCTAGATCAGACACGAACATCGAAGCAACTGGGACGACCTTAAGCGGGTCATCCCTTTTTGCCCTCGACGCTGATGCTCACGGCTACTTGGTCGCTACGAAAGACAAATGCGTTTACTACGTTGAAGCTGACGCGCTCGCCCGTCGGACACTAACGACCATTGATTGCACACGAACGATTTGCGAGCTGACGTTTGATCAGTCAGCAGCTTCTCTGATTTCCGATGACGCCTCAGTTCTTGATTCAACACTGTATGCCGGAAGGGCCATTCAAGCCTCCGACACACTGGGCGCGTCTCAATGCATGCTTGACCAAGCCGTGAGTTATTCGCTCGACCGCAAGCAATTCAATCGGGCTATTGGCTCGTTTCAGGCCGTTAAGCACATGTGTGCCGAGATGGCCTCGCAGCTCGAACCTTGTCGAGCCTTTGTTTGGTATGCTGGCCACGCTTTCGATGACGCGCCGGATGAGGCTGGTCTGACGGCATGCCACGCCAAGGCGCACCTTGCAGAAGTCGGCCAGTTTGTTGCAAAAACCAGCACCGAAGTTCATGGCGGCATGGGGTTTACAGATTTAGTTGGGCTGCACTATTGGTTTAAACGGGTCGGTTTTAATCGCCAGTTGCTAGGCTCACCGGAAGCCGTNCGAGAAGAAGCAGCGAATCTGCAGGCGCTATGCGTTTAAATTAGCACGTAGATCAGCGCTTAAATTTAGACTTAACGATGCGCTACACAAGGTGTCTCTGACAGCCTCAGGCTTCAACCAATTTAAGCTAGCCTAGCCGTTCGCGAGCCGTCAGCGGGATGCTGTTAACTATTTTTGTGAGAGTTGTTGCAGTTGGGTTTTCGATTTTCGTCTTTGCCCGGGAAGGCCATCGGGTTAAGCGCTGTGTTGTCGATCACCGCCGGTATAACTTTGTCCATCATTGCTTTTCTTCAGACCTTTGAGCTCGAAAATAGATCGTTTGAGTCGGCCTCGATGACTGAACTGAAGCGCATNCCACAAGCGNCCGCGCTAGTCGGAGAGCGATCCGATGCGGATTAGGCCTTAGCGTGGTTTNCGGCTTCATCGTCCGATCTGAGGGACACATCAACCTCGACTCCACGCCAGGTGAAGGAACTACCGTCGACCTCTAGCTGCCCTCAAGCGAAACCGCACAAAAAGCGGCTCCATAGGCAATCCGAGATCAGGTAGCGGAGACGGGGGTTTGAAGGAACGCGCTCCTTCGTCGCCCTTCAGCAGCTTATCGTCAAAAGTGATGGTCACACTGAGAATTAACTGGAACAACCAGAAGTAAAAAGGCTAAGGTTCCCGCTATGAAAGTTCGGTGTCACAACCCATGACCGCTGTCGTTCGCGCACAACAACACCTAAAAATCAGCCTTTTGATCATCGGCTTTTCCCTCGCCTCCGTGCACGGGGTAGTTACCTACGCATCCTGTGAGGACAAAGACGCGGAAGCTTTGAAGCGGATTGATGAGGACGCAATCTGCGAATTGATCACGGTGCCGCTTGATCATAATGACCCGGATGGCGCGACGATTGACTTAAGACTCATCACGTTGCCTGCGACCTCAAGAAATCCAGCAGCTGACCCCATGGTGTTTCTGGCAGGTGGGCCAGGACAGTCCGCCATCCAAGCCGCTCCGTTTTGGCTACGATCACACCAGGCGTTGCGCTCAGACAGAACCTTCATTTTTCTCGACCAACGTGGAACCGGTGGCTCGGCTTCACTCGCTTGTGCAGATGATCTAGAGCCGTTGTTTGCCAAAGATTTTGAATGGAGGATGACCCAAGAAGCAGCGATTGAAGCGCAACAGGAGGGGCTAAAAGCCTGTCTCGAAAAGCTGCCTTACTCTCCCTCCCACTTCACCACCGCCGCGGCCGTTCACGATCTCGCTGCAGTGCTCGATCATCTCGGTGTGGCGAGGGCCAACCTTTTCGGTGTGTCTTATGGCACTCGCATCGCGCTCGCATTTCTTCGTGAGCACGAGAACCGTGTTCGCTCTGTTCTCTTGGATGCGGTGGCTCCACACAGCATGGTGATTCCCGCCCGAGTGGCTGAGGACGCGAAAGCAGCGCTCGATCATGTCTTCTCTGCTTGCGATAAAAGCACCGCCTGCAGTGAGCGCTTCCCCGATCTACAGGCAACCCTAGAAGTCGCACGGCAACAACTTGAGGCGGCCAGTGGACCAATCAGCGTGGTCGACCCCCTGACGGGCGAGACCGTTGAATTTGCTACGTGGCCAGACATGCTTAGCAATATCCTGAGAGCCGGGCTCTATAGCCGCGAACTCATCCGACTATTTCCTCTCGCAATCGAACGCGGCAGCCGCGGTCAATTCGATTCACTTATTACGATTGCGTCCATGCTGGCGCAGGAATCGCCTCACGATTTATCTTTAGGGATGATGGCGTCGGTACTCTGTGCCGAGGATATGAGGCGACTTCCGCCTTCGGATGAGTTTGCAAAGCGCAATCCACTCATTGATAGCATGGCACCCATCTGTGAGTTTTGGCCTAGTGAACCCGCGGCCGAGCGTCTTTTTGAGCCAGTTAAGAGTGACGTACCTGCGCTACTCCTTTCCGGTCAGTTTGATCCCATCACCCCACCTCAGTACGCGGTCGCTATCGAACCAAATCTTTCGCGCTCCCACCATGTGATTATTCCAGGCGGGGCCCACGGCGTGTCAGGGCTGGGCTGCATCCCAGAGGTCATTGAGTCCTTTGTTGCCGATCCGGCTAATCAGAATTTAGNCATCGACTGCACGGACGATATTCACATCGCCCCTTTCTTCTTATCGCCGTCGGGCGCCTTTGGAGGTGCTTATGATTGAGGCAAACGGTCTTAAGAAATCCTTCGGCGAGATAGAGGCAGTAACAGATGTGAGCTTTGCAGCGCAAGACGGCCGAGTAACAGGTCTTCTCGGCCCAAACGGTGCAGGCAAGTCGACAACGCTGCGAATGATTTATGGCCTTTTGAAGCCTGATGCCGGTAATATTCGGATCAATAGTACTGATGTCCATTCAGACCCGTTGCCAGCCAAGTCTCAGCTCGGGGTGCTCCCCGACGGGCACGGACTCTACGCAAGACTGACCGCTCGAGAGCACCTACTGTACTTCGGCGAGCTCCATGGGCTTGATCAAGTCAGCCGCGAGGCCCGCGCGCAATCTTTGATCGATCAACTCGATATGTCAGGTATCGCTGATCGCAAAGTCGAGGGATTCTCCCAAGGCGAGCGTATGAAAGTATGCCTCGGGCGTGCGCTCATTCATTCACCTCGAAATGTCGTTTTGGATGAACCCACTAACGGGCTGGATGTTGCCAGCACAAGAAAAGTTCGTGAGATGATCAACCGACTGCGTGACGAGGGCCTTACGGTCTTGTTCTCTAGTCATCTAATGCATGAAGTCAGTCGACTGTGCGATGACATAGTCATTATCAATCAGGGCAAGGTCATCGCGAGTGGCACGCCGGATGAAATCCGATCACAGGGAGGCAGTGATCAGCTAGAAGACGCGTTTCTCAATCTGCTTGAGGCATCGATATGAGCATTATGAGAATCGTTGCAAAAAAAGAATTTCGCGATGGNGTGAGAGATAAAAGGGCACTGCTTTCTGCGTTTTTCTTCCCCTTGAGTGCACCGCTTTTTATCTATTTTCTTCTCAACGCCGTCATCGAAATGAGCCAGGTCGATGAGACGGTCAGTGTTCCCATCTATGGCGCTGACGCAGCACCTGGACTCATTGCTTACCTCACTGAGGCGGGTATCGAGGTTGACCACCGCGATCCTCAAACACTCGGCGAGGTTAAATCCCAAGTCGCAAACCAGACGTTAGATTTCGCGCTGATGATTCCCGAAGACTTTCAAGACACCATGGCGTCATACCGACCACCTGATTTGCTAATTGTGTCTGACTCCTCACGGAATGATATAGCGGCCCAGGTAGGGCAACTGCGGCGAGTCTTAAATCAATATAACCAAGGGCTCATTAGTCTGCGCCTCATCGCAAGAGGCGTATCCCCTAAGGTCACCATTGGCGCGCGACCGATCTCCATTGACGTCGCGTCCGACCAGAAACGGACGGCGAGCGTACTTAATTTCATTCCCATTTACGTGCTGATGGCGGCCTTTGTCGCAGGCCTTGGCATCGCCATTGACGGAACCGCAGGTGAGCGGGAACGAAAAAGCTTGGAGCCGCTGCTCATCAACCCCATCCGGCCCATCGACATTATCTTTGGCAAGTGGTTCGCGTCAGGCACTTTTGCACTCNTAGGGATGCTAGCGACCCTCGTCTTATGCGTCGTCGCGATGTTCGCACTCCCGATAGAAGAAATAGGGTTATCGTTCGAGATTAGTACAAAGCAGGCACTCGCGCTCTTGATGGTCAGCTTACCCGTTCCCTATACCGCGGCTAGCCTGCAAATCCTTCTAGGGCTATTCGCCAAGAGTTTCAAAGACGCGCAATCTTATATCGGCATTTTAGTCATCTTGCCGATGGTCCCAGTCATCATTCGCCAGTTCATGCCTTTCGTCACCGAACCATGGATGGCAGGCATTCCCATCTTCGCGCAAAGTGTGTTGATGATGGATGTGCTAGCCGGCTCCGGGTACTCGTTTCTGAGCCTTGGCGTGGCGCTCGTCTCTGGCTTTGTTGCGAGCGCCCTTCTTTGCCTCGTGGCCGCCCGATTACTAACGACCGAGCGGATGATTCAAAGCTAACAATCCCATCCCCTAATGGCACTCGGCGCCAGACAGGTTTTCTCTATTAAAGGCAGCTGAATAGAAAATTAGTTACCGGACGTTTCTGAGAGATTAGAGGGAGCCTCAGCAGTCTTCTTCTCGACCGCTCCGATCCCGCTTTCGCCAGGCTTCTCGGCTAACACTGGAGCTGATATCGAATCGTCTGGTTTCCCTAATGACATGCTTTGCTGCCCAGAATCAGGATCGCTTTTAGGGTTGGTGTCGATAGTAGATTGATCATCAAAAGGGCCCCTTTCGCGGGAGAAGGCTTCGGCCCCCGCACCCGATTGCGAACTGGCCTCAACCGGCGCTACAACACCTGGCCCATATTCTTTGCCCGGATCTGACCTAGGCGAGCTAAATACCAAATAAAGCAGGACCATCCCAAGGGATATTCCTGCGCCTATCCAATATTGCAATCGATCCGACACGTTGATGATTATTCAGTTGTTTATCACCTACAGATTTAACCACAGCGGCCTCCGTTGAAACGAGGCCCGGCCTTGTATCGTCAGATGAAGCAATCGGTATCAGCTCGCCCATTTGACCGATAACCGATGCGTTTCGTAGGGCGCAGTAGCAAACAACCTACTCTTCGACATTGATAACGACCTGTTAAGCGCGTCGCTATACGTCGAAGTTTGGTACAAAGTCCCCCTTCACTTTGAAACCGTCACTCATCCTTACATCAAAAATCTCGTGAAACAGAAACTAAAGATACGATGATTTTGATGAGATCAGAGCGTGTCGCACTCTGCGAGTCAGGCCTCGTTCCTCGAGCGAGTAAAATCTCCTGCTTAGCTCGCTCTTATTCTGCAGATCATCACGACACTGAGGCATAATGTCAGCCAATTTCGCCGCTCAACGAACAAGCATCATGCGAATCGATACTGCTGTTTCTTTCTGGAAAAAGGATGCTCCCTCACCGGCAGACGAACCTCTGATTCTGCATCAAGACTATCTACCCCAGCACCTGGGATTCGTACTGATGGAGCATGGCCTAACCGGTGTGATCGCGATCCAGCACGCTGAACGCAATCCTTCGACTACGGAGTGGCTCGCTTGGATGGAGGAGTGTACCGAGGTGATCGCCGCGGTCGCCCAGGTTACCAACGACTCTTTGCCACAAGTCTCCGAATGGGTTGCCGCGTTCCCGAAACTCAAAGCGGTAAGGACCTCGCTTTCAACGCTGGCCAATGACGATCAATATAGACACAACCTCGTTGCCGCGCTCAGTTCGCTTGATATCACGCTCGAGATTGCCGTCGATCAAGTATTAGCCGATCCGTGCATTACATGGTTTGAAAAAGCGCCTCGCCAACGCGTTGTTCTAGCGACCAAGCTGACAAAAGATGGAGATGATGCAGTGCTCGACGTGGCACTCATCCGTGCATGGATGAACCAGCACCCCAACCTTTGGATCAAGCTCGACGGGCTCCCCAATCTGACGTCGACTGACACAGCCGAGTCATCATGGGATGACCCCGAAGATGCCATGCTCGATGCCAGCATGGCCATGACCTTCGTGAATCAAATGCTCGAGTCCCAATTGAATGAACGGTTGGTGTGGGGTTCGACATGGCCTGCCCTGACTGCCCAGTTCACCTTTGATGAGGCCATGGATATTTTGGATACGTGCCTTCAGGGCAAGCCCGAAGTGACAAAAACCAAACTGTTGGGCGCCAATGTGAAGGACGCCTACGGGTTGCCTCAATGAGCCGTATCGGTCTATTGCATCCAGGCGCTATGGGCGCGTCTATCGGCGCCCAGCTCACTTCGAAGACTCACACCGTACTTTGGTGGCCCGAGGGACGAAGCGAGCGCAGTGCCAAGCGCGCCGAACAAGCCGGGTTAACCCCTTCCTCGCAGATCGATGACTGGCTCACGACGGACTACATCATTAGCATTTGTCCTCCTGCCGCGGCCGAATCGATTGCCCAATCCGTGATCGACTGGGGTTACCAAGGGACGCTTATTGAAGCCAACGCCATCTCGCCGATGCGTCTGCGCGATATCGCCAAAAAGCTTGAAGCCTCTGGCGTTCAGGTGATTGACAGCAGCGTCATTGGCGGTCCTGTCTGGCCAGGAGAGGGTGCCCTCTCCTCCGTTCTCGCGTGTTCGGGGAAAGGCGCCGACGCATTCGCCGCGTTATTTGAAGAAACAGGGTTTGAGGGCAGGGTCGTCTCAACCGAACTTGGCGATGCCTCTTCGCTGAAAATGGTGTTTGCCGCGCTGACCAAAGGCAGCATCGCATTAATTGCTGAGATCTTAAACGTCGCTGAACAATTAGGCGTTCGATCTGAGCTAGAAAAGCTTTGGGGCGATCAGGCCACCCAGCAGCGCCACAACCAGGTCTCAACCAACGCCGCTAAGGCTTGGCGTTTTGCGGGGGAGATGAGGGAGATCAGCCGAACCTTCAGTGAGGTTGGCGCCGCCCTCGGTTTCCATGAGGCCGCTGCCCAGGTTTTTGACCGCCTTGAAGACCACAAGGATTGGACCGAAAGGCCCAGTCTCGAGGCATTGCTTACCAGCCTTTCAAGCCAGGAAATCGAGGAGAATTAAAAGGGCGATCGCGATTGATCACCCTGAAGTACTCAGCCTTTAGCCACAGCCACCATATCGGCAACCTGTGTGAACTTCACTCTTGGCTTACCTTGGGCCTCACCGCGGGCCACTTCCTCGGCGTCGATCTTCTTCCACTCCGAGAAACTCACGGCATCTGGCTGGCGGCTTGCAATCAGCTCGGCCAGCGCATCGGCGCTCTCTGTCGGCTCAAAGTGACGTCCCGCTGCGATGTCTTCCACCATCAACGCAACGGTTTCTTGAGCGCAGGTTTTGTTGGTGCCAATGACGCCGCTTGGACCTCGCTTAATCCAGCCGGCTGTGTAAAGGCCGACGGCTTGCTCGCCAGTGCTGTCCACTACCCGACCGCCTTCGTTAGAAATCGTGCCCCAGCTTTCGTTAAAAGGGACATCAGGCAGTGGCTTACCCCGATAACCAACCGAACGGAACACGAGACCCGCTGGGATCGTCTCCACCTCATCTGTAGCCACTGCTTTGATTGCGCCGCCGTCTCCAACCAACTTGTTCTTAACAAGCTTACAGGCTTCAACCCGGTCACCGCTGCCTTCTAGTTCCGATGGCGAGACCAAAAAGCGAATATGGAGCTGTCGCTTCTTACCCGCAGGAACTCGCGCAGCGTACTCTTGGACGGTATCGACGTTTTTCTGTGCGTTCTTATCCCCGCCCTCCGCTAACGCCCGCTGGCTGGCGTCATCCAGTGCTGCCTCATCACCAAGAACGATCACATCCGCATCCTCGAACTCACCCATTTCCTTGATTTCGGGCGGAGTAAAAGCGGCCTGGGCAGGTCCTCGACGCCCAAGGATGTACACATTTTTCACTTGGCTAGCTTTCAATGCCTCCAATGCGTGCTCCGCAATGTCTGTTGTCGTGAGCTCATCGGTGGTTTTGCAGAGAATGCGAGCAACGTCCATCGCCACATTACCCATGCCAACAACCGCAACGTTTTCCTGACTGAGGTCAAACTTCAGATCTGCAAAATCCGGATGGCCGTTGTACCAAGCGACAAATTCCGTCGCTGAGTGACTTCCAAGAAGCTCTTCACCAGGAATACCTAAATTTCGGTCAAACGGGCTGCCGGTGGTAAACATAACCTGATGGTAGTGGGCCTTTAAGTCCGCCATGTGGATGTGCGTGCCATATTCCACATTGCCAAAAAAGCGGAAACCAGGATGCGCAGCGCTTTTTTCGTAAGCACGCGTAACGCTCTTGTCTTTTTGATGGTCGGGAGCAACGCCAGCGCGAACCAACCCATAAGGAGTGGGCAACCGATCAAACATATCCATCTCGACCACGAGGTCGGACTGCTTCAGTAAATTACTGACCGTGTAAAACCCGGACGGACCAGAGCCAATGATTGCCACTCTCAACGGATTCTCTTTGGTACCGACTGCCGCCATTTGTCACCTCTTTCCTCNTTTGTGCCAAGACGATAGCAGAATCAATGGTCCCAATACAGACGACTGAAAGGTGAGTTTCAGCTCATCAATCATTCGCTTACGCCCTTCCCATTCACGGCTATAATTTGACCATCACCAGCGACCTATCGAGGAAAGCGCGCATGCTAAAGTGGGCACTTGGGGCCATCATCATCCTTATCCTGCTGAGCGGTGTCGCGCTCTCAATACTCCTTGATCAGCCCGAGCGGTTTCGCCCCCAGATCGAGGCGCTCGCCGCAGAGCAAGTCGGTGCACCGATCCGATTAGGCCAACTCTCTTGGCAATGGCAGCCAAATTTCGCGTTATCCGTCTCAGAGGTAGAGATCAGTCCGAACGATGGTCCTATCGTACAAGTGCAGTTGGTTGACGTTGATTTCAAAGCGTCCTTACTTGCGCTCCTGACCGAGCAATCACTAGTCGTGCTAGAGATAGAGGTGGAGCGTATGTCGGTGTTGCAAAGGGAAGCGTCTAGCGCTTCATCGACCCCAGAGGCTAGAGCGCAATCACAACCCTCAGAGACTCAACGAGACACAGCTCATAAGACCTTGCAAGCTTCGCTCCAAGAACTGCCCGCGCTGCTCCTAACTTCGTTCGAGCAAGTAGAGATCAACCAACTGGAAGTAAGTACTCTCACATTGGAGACCGAGGGGCGCTCTGAGCCAGATGTCATTCTGTCTCCTATCCGATTAACCATGCAAAACAACCAGCTCACCGCTCNGTTGGAAGGCCAAGGCAAACAGCTCGACGCAGCGGGCATCGCNTCATGGAGCGGAGGAATGTCAATCAACCTGTCCGTGACAGACGATGTGGAGCCTTCGGTTAGTTTATCTGGCGACATCGAGGGCGAGACGACACTCGCTGATTCCACGGTCATTCCCCTATCTGCTCGCATCAGCACTGCCTGGNAGCCAGCTGATAACTCGCTTCACCTCGATACCCTCACCGGCTTGGTTGGTGGCCTTGAGTTCAATCTTGAGGGGACCATCAATCCGCTCAACCACCCATCAGTCGACCGNACGCCATTTAGTATCAGTGCCAACCTTGCGCTGAACAAGGAATCCGCCATTGCCGAGCAGTTGCAAAGGGCGGGGGCTTCCCTTCCTCTCGCCAGTGCCGCCATCTCTTTGGAAGCAAGCAGCACGGGTGAGCAAATTATCCTATCCATTCCCGCTGCTTCGGTGAACGAAATGGCGTGGACTGGCGAGGTCACCTTCAACCTGCCTGATCAACATCTCACGGGCCTGTTCGACGCGCCCTCCGTCAATATGGATGCGCTAGGTGCAACCGATGATGCTGCAGAGGGAAACGCNTCGTCGACGAGCGAATTAAATGATCCGCTGTGGCCAGATGCGTTGTTCGAGGGACCAAGCGCAGAGTTAAGCGTCACAGCTGGCGAGGTGCTATACGANGGGTTAGTGTTCCAGGGAGCCTTAGTCACTGCCTCTCTGGACAGAGACCGGGCGCTCGTCACAGCCAGCGCCGATCTAGCGAGTGGTACGCTGTCATCAAAGGCGACCATTTTTAACGATCCAGCGCGAGCCCACACGGTTCANTGGCGAGCTGATCAAGTGAACCTCAACCGGTTAGCCGCGCCTCTCACCCCAGGGTTATTGAAGGGTGAAGGCGATTATCAATTCACTGGCACAACCCTCAATGCCATCGGCCAGTCTCTTAAAGGATCATCCAAGATTGAGCTGAGCGATGGCGTGCTGGAACTTGCAACCATTAAGTCGATGCTTGGCACCCTTGATGGCTTAATAGGCACGCAAAGCGGCGCCAATACATGGCCTGACCGTGTTTCTTTTGACAAAGCAGTCGGCTCTCACGAGGTAAAAAACGGCATTCGTGAGGGGCAACTGTTGAACGCAGACCTTGCCAGTCTTCACTTCAAGTCGGTGGGCGGCCTTGATCTCCAGACCAATAAAATGAAAGCGCTGATCGATTTTAAAGTCGANGCGAGCACCGCTCCTCCACTACCGATTAAAGGTCCGATCACTGCCGTGACTTGGCCACTCACTTGTGAGGGGCCTATCGATGCAGCGCTCACTGAACTCTGCGGCCCAGACAAAGAGAGGGCTAAACGCATCGGAACCGATCTTTTAAGAGCCAAGGTCAAGGACAAAGGCAAAGAGCTCTTGGAGGGCCTACTCAACAAAGACGGCACGTCTTCGATTAAAAAATTGTTTGACTGGTGATGACTTCNTTCAATTTCGCTGAAGCGCTGCTTGCGTGGTTCGACCACCACGGCAGGCATGATCTGCCCTGGCAGACTCCAGATGATCCTTATCGGGTTTGGCTCTCTGAGATCATGCTCCAGCAGACCCAAGTGAAAACGGTCATCCCCTACTTTGAACNCTTTTTGCAGGCNTTCCCAACACTCGAGTCTCTGGCCGAGGCCAAGATCGATCAGGTGCTGGCCGCGTGGACTGGACTTGGTTATTACGCGCGCGCGCGGAACCTGCACCGCACGGCAGTGATCATTCATCAAGATCTTGGCGGGAAGTTCCCCGATAACCAGATCGCGTGGGCAGAACTGCCAGGAGTCGGGCTGTCGACGGCGGCGGCGATTACCTCCATCTGTTTCAACGAACGCGTTGCCATCCTCGACGGTAATGTGAAGCGGGTACTCACTCGATTTTTTGCTGAACCCGGCTGGCCTGGTGCCAGTCGTGTTGCGAACAAGCTCTGGGCGCAAGCCGAATCGTTATTGCCAGACGCTAGGTTCGGTGATTACACACAAGCNATCATGGATCTTGGTGCGACAGTTTGCTCACGCAAGCAACCACAATGTCATCGCTGCCCGGTGAGCGAGGCGTGTGTTGCTCACCGCTCGGGCNAGCAAGATGCTTTCCCTGGTGCCAAGCCTAAAAAACACAGACCATCCAAATCCATTTGGATGCTGATCGCNGCNACAGAGGANGGTGATTATTTCGTNGAAAAGCGNCCNNACCANGGCATTTGGGGCGGCCTGCATAGTTTCCCTGAATTCGCNTCGCTAGACGCATTGCTCCAGNGGATNCAAGCGGNNGCTNACCNGGTGGAGCTCACTCCATTCAAACACCAGTTCACTCACTATGAGCTNGTNNTCCACCCTGTGCTGGTAAGGAAGNCAGCCTGGCCNANGCTTACATCGGCGTATGAAGGTCANTGGATCAATNACCTTGAGNATCTGAANATTGGNTTAAGTAAACCNGCGGTCANCCTCCTCAAGCAATTGACCCTGGTACCTGATTGACANANAGCGCCGCTNATCAGNGTTGCGTGTCATACTATGCGTTTTGATAACGACGAACACCTATGACTCGCACCGTCTTTTGCAAACGACACCAACAAGAGTTGCCGGGTCTTGCTGTACCGCCCTTCCCTGGCCCCAAGGGACAGGAGATCTTTGAGACCATTTCACAGGCGGCCTGGGACGACTGGCAAGCCCATCAAACGATGCTAATCAATGAGAAGCATCTCAACATGATGGATAAAGCCGCGCGAAAGTATTTAGCGGAGCAACGTGATCGGTTTTTCGAGGGCGGTCACGTGGACGAAGCGGAGGGGTATCTCGCACCAGAAGACGAGCGCTAATTGCTCAGCACGCTCACACGCTCACACGCTCACACGCTCACACGCTCACAACCATTGTCAGGAATTAACCCTATGAGTGATGGAAACACTCAAATTTTAGGGCTAAAACAGCGGTTGAAGAATGGGTTGGTACCAAGGGCTGGAACCTAATTAAAGCTGTTTCCTATTGATATATTGAGCCTGAATCATATCCAGTAACTTTCGCGGGCTCCAAACATCGACAGCGTCGACTCGAGTCAACGCTTCAGATCAATGTCATGATTGACACGATGCAGATCTTCAAACGCACCGTCGAGAAACGGCTCATAATTTCTCCACTGATCAGAACTACCTCTATACACCCTTTGTCGAACTTGCAGATTAGAGGCGGTTGATACGCTCCTTGTGTTGCCTTCAGGATGAAGGCAGTTTTCGTCCCACTCTAAACCAATAAAGTCAATTAACCTCCGAGTTTCAGACTCCTGATTATCTGTTAGTAGTTCATAATCAAGATTGTAAACTTTATGGGAAAACTCATTTCCCCAAAACTCCATCAGACCTCGATAGAGTTTGTAATAGGCCACGATGTCGTCAATTGCCCAAGCGTAACCAAGACCATTGCCACTAAAATAAGTCTTGAAATTTCCCCAGCAAGTTGCCTCGGGACGTCTGTTGACATGAATGAATTTGGCCTCAGGAAATGCCCTAGTAAGTAGTCCTAGATAAAGGAAGTTTTGTGGCTCCTTATCTGTAACCCAAAGACTGCCCTCTGAATAATCCTTCAGTTTGTCTAAATAAGTCACACGAAAGTTTAATAAAGCGTTATGACTCATGTCTGAAGCACCTGTTGCGATGGCTGAGCCTAAATAGCTCACATACGGCAACTCTCCAGCGCCTGTCACGAGTGGGTGAGAGGTAACTATTTGTTCGACTAACGTTGTACCAGAACGCGGCATACCGACAATGAAAATTGGCGTTTTGCTTCGAGTCAAATCACTCGGTTCCAAGTGGTATCGGTTTAGCCGTGGATAGCTCGATTTAATTTTCTCGAAAAGTTCTAAGTCCTGATTGATATGGTAGTCCAATAAATTTTTACGTAGCTTGTTGCCCTGGATGTAGTAAGAGAATGCTAGTTTAAAATCTTCTAAATCTTCATGTATTTTGGCTAGCCCAAAGTTAACGTGGCAAAGCTCTTCATCTGATAGGCCTTCGTCTCGATGCAACTCGAGCATTTTCAAAAATTGCTCATCTTGACTATCAAGTTTTTTAATTAGCGTCAGTTCTCTGTAAGCTTCTGCATAGTCAGGCTTTAACGCTATCGCTTGGTTGTAACTGGACTCCGCCTCCTTTAGCCTGCCCAGTTCCTGTAGCGTAACTCCCAGGTTTTTGTAAGCTTCGGCATAGTTAGGCTTTAACGCTATCGCTTGGTTATAACTGGACTCCGCCTCCTTCAGCCTGCCCAGGCCCTGTAGCGTAATTCCCAAGTTGTTATGAGCATCGGCAAAGTCAGGCTTTAACGCTATCGCTTGGTTATAACTGGACTCCGCCTCCTTCAGCCTGCCCAGTCCCTTTAGAGTATTTCCCAAGTTGTTGTGAGCTTCGGCAAAGTCAGGCTTTAACGCTATTGCTTGGTTACAACTGGACTCCGCCTCCTTTAGTCTGCCTAGTCCCCTTAGAGTAATGCCCAAGTTGTTGTGAGCTTCGGCAAAGTCAGGCTTTAACGCTATCGCTTGGGTATAACTGGACTCCGCCTCCTTCAGCCTGCCCAGTCCCTGTAGTGTATTACCTAAATTGAAGTGAGCGTCGGCGTCACCCTCGGTTAAGCGTTTTGATTGAGTGAGTAGCTTGCGCAGTTTCTTTGCATCAAACCCCTTCTTTTTTGCTTTTTTAATCGCTTGTTTGGCATCTTTCAAACGCTCAGCTTTTACCAGCGCGTCCACATAACTTAACCAATATTGCTCTATGTTCGGGTTGGTATCCAAAGCATTTTGAAATAGTGGCAATGCCGCCTCTATCTGGTCCAGCGAAACGGTGATAACCCCCAAATTATGATTTGCATCTGCGTTCTTGGGTTGGCTTTGCAATATAGCTCGATAGATATGCTCAGCCTCGTTTAGGTTGCCCCCTTTGTGTGCGGCGACAGCCTTTTGTAGAGCTTGTTCAATAGTCAATTCCATCAGTCAACTCTCAACCACTCTTTTATGCTTGTATATCTCTTTGCCAAAAAACATAAAGCAGATCCGAACTAGAAACGGAGTCATGACTGCTATCCGCTCCACGAGATCAGCAACCATAGCTTAGCATTGAGAGATACGAGCCTAGACCGTTAGCCTAAAGCATGGAAAACAAGAAAGAATCTAGTATGGCTCCAACAGCTTAAAAGTGACGCTCTTTCAAAATCACGTTTTAAGTATCTGCGTGGGAACTGCACAAGTGTAGACACACGTTTACCCCCCAGGTGCTTAATTTGACCCAGGCTAGGATCTTATTGGGTGTCTTAATACAAACCAGCTTGTTCTACTTTGGGGCTTGACGCGTGACTAAATGGCTGTGTTTAAAAGTTTTAGGCCATCTTCTCGGCTCAGAAAGAAAACGCGAGTAGTCCCAAGGGTCAAGAGCAGCTAACCAATCGTTCATCGGCCCAGCGTGCAACGTGGGTGGAAATAGCGAAATCAAATACCTCATCGGGATCCAAGCCAGATGCCACTATCGCAACCCTATTACCGGTTGCCTACAACACATACCGATCATTTGCAGCGCGTACCGTTAGGTCGCTGATCACCACCCCCCAAGGCTGGTCGATCGCATAAAGGATTTGGTCGACCAGATGTTCTGGCGCGAGGCCCCAATACTTTATCGAATCGACACTCATTTCATCCTGTGACAACTGGCCTGACTGCGCCCCTTCCATGGTATTCAGATAGCTCTCAAAATGCTCGCCGAGTATTCCCTTAATCGCCATCGGGTTCAAAACCCCTTGCCCCAATCCCGTTCCTGGCACTCCTGTTGGCCGAACGACCGTGACTTTGATTTTCCCTTGAGATTCCAATCTCAGCGAATTGGATAACTCATTCACCGCGGCCTTTGTTGCGCTATATACCGCACTACCGGCGACTCCCGCGTTGCCGTAGATGGAGGAGAGATTGACAACATGGCCTTGTCCCTGGCCAATCATTGTGTCGTAAACGGCCATGATGCCGTTGAGCACTCCTTTTATGTTGACATCGATACAGCGATCCCATGCGTCACTCGCAATGGCATGATCCTCATAAAAAGCTAGCGGCATGGTACCGGCATTATTCACCAAAACATCGACCCCACCGAATGTATCAACGGCAGAACGCACCGCATTATCCAAGTCGGACCGGCGACGGACATCAGCCTCGTGTATTAAAAGGTTGGGCTGCTCTCCCAGCCGCTCAGCCATACTCGCTTTGCTCAAATCCAGCGCCACTACTTTGGCACCCCGCGCGAGACTTCCCTCCGCAAGCAACGCACCAAACCCACTACCGGCTCCCGTAATCATGATTACTCGATCTTTTAGGTGACTCATCGGTTTTCTCTCCTTATTCGACAGGCTCACTGCCCGATCTCACATTTCGGACTCAGCGCAGTGTTAGTCTTCTAGGTCTTGTTTCAGCTCAACGAATATCGAACTGAGGCACGCCTCGCCACCACAAGATGGGGGCCGCACTCGATCCTTCCCCCTCCTCAGCCAGCGTCGCGGCATCGTAGAGTCGGCCGTTCAGCATAACTTTGTCGATCTGATCCGTGCGCCGCACATCTTCGAGCGGATTACCATCGACAATCACGAGGTCCGCCAATTTCCCGGGCTCAAGAGAGCCTATGTCATTCTCCATCCCGAGATGTCGAGCTGGACTGATGGTTGCAGTCTCTAGCGCCTGCATAGGGGTCATACCGCCTCTGGCAAAACTCCACATTTCCCAGTGAACCGCCAACCCTTCTCTTTGCCCATGCGCACCTACATTCACCATCACCCCTAGCGCCTGAAGTTGCCGAGCAACCGCCGCTGCGT
>PBWF01000048.1 GCA_002728935.1 Gammaproteobacteria bacterium
AGGATATTGAGCGCCCACTCTGGCTTCGATTTTTGGCGCCAAACACCCGCCACGCGTTTGTTGGCCTCTGACCATGTGGGATAGGCATGCACAGTCGACAAAATCTTGTTCAGTCCTAGGCCCCACCGCATCGCGAGAACGAACTCAGATAGCATCTCGCCCGCATGCGGCGCAACAATCGTGACACCCAACAATCGATCAGAGCCAGGCTCGGTCAGCACTTGCACGAATCCACTCGCGTTGTTTTCAGCGATCGCGCGGTCTAGGTCACTCAACTCGAACCGAGTGACTTCAAACGCTCGGCCCTCTTCTGCAAGACCCTCTTTAGTCGCGCCTACGCGAGCCACTTCTGGCGTAGTGTAGATACAGCTCGGCATAACAGAAAAATCGACTTTCCGCGCATAGACATCGCCAAACAGCGCGTTGACCGCAGCAGTCCAAGCCATGTGGGATGCCGCGTGCGTCAATTGGATCTGTCCAGTTACATCCCCAACGCCATAAATGTTTGGGTAGTCGGTTTGTAGCGATTCATTGACTTGGAGACTCCCTCCTCGACCAAGGGAGAATCGCAANGTCTCCTGNGTTNTCGNATCNAGCGTTGGTGTNCGACCTANTGCGAAGAGCACGGCATCGACTTCAACGAGNTGANCNTCGNTCTCANNGCCNCTCGTTAGTATTTCCATCTGCCCCNNGGGCCGNTGCCCATTGAAGCGCGCATTACAGNAAATCTCGATGCCTTCTTTAGCGAGNCTTGCCTCCAATCGATCGCTCACNTCCGGCTCTTCCCTCGCNACTAANCGAGACATTGCCTCTACCAANACAACCTGGCTACCCAACCGCTGAAANGCTTGAGCCATTTCGCAACCGATGGCGCCGCCACCGACCACNAGGAGTCTTTNGGGNAACGCTTGAAGTGACCANATNCTGTCCGANGTCAGCACGGGCANCGTGATAGNGCNGGCCACATNAGGNACGATGGGAGACGCGCCGCTCGCCATGATGATCGAGCGTGATGATAACGTATGGTCATTGACCTGCACTTCGAAAGGCGATGTGAGCTGAGCCCATCCTTTAATCACATCGACACCAAGCGCTGTGTAACGCTCAACTGAATCATTGGGCGCAATGGTCGCGATGGCGGCTTCAACCTGGCTCATCACCGCTTCGAAGTCGACTGAGACCGATTCCGTTGATACACCAAACCCCGATGCATCTCTTGCTTTCTGAGCCACTCCTGCCCTTGCTAACAACGCTTTGCTCGGGACGCAGCCGGTGTTTANGCAATCTCCACCCATATCACCTGCTTCCACCAACGCAACCCGAGCCTTTAAAGTGCTNGCGATGAGCGCGGCTACCAAACCGCCTGATCCCGCCCCAATAACAATCAGGTCATAGTCATAATGCTTTGGCCGCTTAAAGCCTCGATACCGCTTAAACCTCGACCACCTTGCGAGCCCGCTCTTTGCTAACCACGGCAGCGCTGCCAAAAGCACGAAGGCTAACAACACATCAGGCGCCAGTACCCCATCCAGCGAGTCAATCGCACTCAGTTCCACACCCGCATTAACGTAAACCATCGTTCCCGGCGCCATACCGAGCNCGGACACCCAGNAGTAGCGCGACCAAGCCATGGTCGTGAGGCCCATNAGTAAATTAACGAGAAAAAACGGGAAAAGCGGGACTAGGCGCAAGGTGAATAAGTAAAACGCACCTTGTTTTTCCATCTGTGCNTTAACACTCGCCATTGCCTTTCGATAANGNCTAGCAACCCAATCTCGCAGNACGTAGCGAGCCATCAGCATCGCAAGCAGCGCGCCAATACTAGCGCTGAGCAACACCAGCACTACACCCGCAACCCATCCGAATAATGCGCCGGCTAAGAGCGTCATTAGCGCGGCGCCCGGCACGCTAAAGGTCGTCATCAGGACATACACTAATGAAAACGCAATTGCGCTGAGCACCGGCTCGCTAGAAACCCAATCGCCCAGCACTACCTGTTGGGTTTTCAAGTTGCTGAGGGTCAAAAGGTCTTGAAGCCCAAGCGCCCATGCCATCAGTAAAGCGCCCAGCACTACCAGGCCAGCTATCCATTTATTCATACCGTTTCACACTGTGTCCGCCGAATGATCGCTCTGCCCAACCATCGCCTATACCTTGTCGGCCGTTAAACACGCCCCGCCCAAGCAGGCGCTGATCAGGTCCAGGTCAATCAGGCCCGCCGATGCTTCTGTCACTCCAAAAGATTGCCACTCAATTGCCAGCCGTTTTTTCGCCGCTCTTCTTTACGCCCTTTCGCCGCTCTTTTCACTACGCTTTTCACCACCCTTTTTACTAGCGCGCCTCTGGAGAAATGACTCGGCTATCCGTAGCTAATCGCTACCGTCACCTTCATTGANTNATTNACTTGATCGCCTCCCCATCTGTGCAGAACCCCCANAAGCGTCCTGCCTTACGCGAGGCTAGCGTCTTAAAAGCCTCTCTCTGAACGCTATCACTCGCTNGAACTGAGGTACCCAAGTCNATTTCCGGCGTTCAGATTAACGCACCCTGCTATCATTCGTTATCTGGNTCGTTCTACTTTGTGCAACCAATCNCTGGGCAAGTGCACTTGCAACCGCGCAAATTGTACGCATCCTCCCGATACGATAGCCACCGCAGGGTGACAAACATCAACTGGCGAGCAAGGCTCGGTTATACTTAAAGCCCATCTCTAAACGGATCTCATCATGCGCCAACGCGACTGGTCCACGCTCGAATCATTGTCCCGTTCACGACCCTCGGTGGCGGAAGCAGTTGCAAGTGACGAGTGGATCGCGATGAGTGAGGTGCAATTAGGCGACCTGACATTCAACTTCAACCACCATCAAATAAGCCCCTCAATTTTTAAAGCGCTCGTCCAGGCGCTGGACGACTCACCCTTTAACAGCCTCAGGCAGGGGATGTTTGANGGTCAGACTATCAACCTGACCGAGCAACGAGCCGTTGGGCACACCCGCATCCGAAAAAAAACATTCCTTGGCAACGACCCCACTCAACAAGCCCTCAAGCGATTCAGCGAATCGATCCGCAAGGGAGAGCGTCACGGCTCGAGCGGCCGACCATTTGAGCACATCGTGAATATCGGCATCGGCGGNTCTGACTTTGGCCCGCGCCTTCTTTGCGACGCTCTGCAGGACGATCCNGCAGCCCAGTTTTCCATGCACTTCGTCGCCAATATCGATGGCGCAGATCTCTCGAGAACGCTGGCTAAATGCGACCCAGAAACAACGCTTTTCATTATCGTAAGCAAAACGTTTACAACCCTTGAAACGCTGGACAACGCATCAAGAGCTAGGACCTGGCTCAAGTCTAAGCTCGACCCTGAGGCCAACATCGACGCTCACTTTGCGGCGGTTACGGTGGCGGTCGACAAGTCCTCTCAGTTTGGTATACCCGAGGACNCAACATTTGGGTTCAGCGAGGATATCGGNGGACGATATTCATTNTGGTCGAGCGTTGGCTTAGCCATCAGTCTTCATCTCGGCTACGACCGTTTCGAGCGCCTACTAGCAGGCGCTGAACTCATCGATCGCCATTTTGCAGACAGCCCGCCCGAAAGGAACATTCCAGTCATCATGGCCCTGCTCGCCTTTTGGTACGGGACAGTGCTTGGCGCTGAGACGGCGGCCATCATCCCTTATAGCCAACGATTGTCGCTACTACCCTCTTTTTTGCAGCAGCTTGAGATGGAGAGTCTTGGCAAGTCTGCTAGTAGAGAGGGAGAGCCGTTGACCTACCAAACCGGGACCGTGATTTGGGGTCAACCAGGAACCAACGCACAACACGCGTTTTTCCAGCTGCTCCACCAAGGGCGCCTGCTGATCCCCGTGGACTTCATTGGATTCACTGAGGTCGAGACGGATCTGAGCGAACAGCAGCGACTCCTCAATCAGAATCTAGTCGCACAGATGAGTGCGCTGGCGTTTGGTGATCACTCATCGGACCAACACCGGCATTACCCAGGCAATCGCCCCTCGTCAGCCCTGATATTTAGTCGATACGATGCAGCATCCCTTGGCCAGCTCATTGCCCTCTATGAGCACAAGGTCTTTACGCTCGCGGCGCTCTTCAATATCAATGCCTTCGACCAATGGGGAGTCGAACTGGGCAAAAGACTAGCNCGCAATCTGAGCCAAGGGCGGGCAGAGCAGCCCAGNATCCAACGCATCATGGAACGATTAACCCCNGGCCAATGACTGTCCTATTTGAAGNNAANANGGCTGGNAAACACTACGAAGTNCGACAAGCTGGTGCCTCACTTCGACTCTANACCAACGGCGCTTTTCACTCACAGTGGAACAAGTCCCACGTTTTTGGCGGCGCNGTCTGGGATCTNTTAAGCTTNCCGGTNCTTCTTCGGGCGAAACCANCNGATCATATCCTCATGCTGGGTGTGGGNGGCGGCGCCAGTCTCAACCAGTTACGATTTCTCTTGCCAAACGTCGAACTTACAGGCGTAGACATTGATGCTATGCATCTTGGTCTTGCTAAGGACTATTTTGGTATCAACCATCCCCGTACACGGCTGGTTCACCAGAATGCCTTGGCGTTTGTCGATCAAAACCAAGAAAGATTCAATGTTGTAATCGATGATCTCTATTCCGATGCACCAGGGGACCCAGTCCACCCAGCGAAAAACGAGTCGGTTTGGACTGAACGTACGCTTTCATTGCTTCTCCCGGACGGCCTCTTGATCAAAAATCATCTGGATGTACCCTCAGCAAGGCGTTGGCTCAACTTGCACCGTCCATTGATTAAACGCACATTTACGAATGGCCTGAATTTCTCAGCTAGCGGCTACAGCAATGTAGTGACCGCTCTATTTAGCAATCATTCCTCAAAAAAGAACGCTTCGCTGTCGCTGATCAAGACCGCACTCGATGACTATGGCTTGTCCTCAACAGGCAAACGATCGCTTTCCAGAATCCAAGTGAAACGTGTGAGTCTCTAATCGTTCAAGGACAAAATAAGAAAGCTGGGCTGCCTAATTGCTTCGTCGTCAGTCACGCAGGAACACAGGCGGGTGTGGCATACTGGTGGCGTGTCTAGTCAACGCCCCAACATTCTCTTCATCACTGCCGATCAGTGGCGGGGAGACTGCCTATCCCTGTTAGGCCACCGAGTACAAACGCCAAACCTCGATGCGCTCGCGGCCGAAGGCACACTGTTTGAGCGCCACTTTGCCAATGCTGTTCCTTGCGGCCCATCAAGAGCAAGTTTGCATACGGGGATGTATTTACAAAACCATCGCTCAGGCACCAATGGAACACCGCTAGATCACCGATTTGATAACTGGGCGCTCCAGCTTCGAAGCATTGGCTATACGCCCAGTCTATTTGGCTACACCGACACGGCACTCGACCCTCGATTCGTTGACGCCACCGATCCAAGACTGAGGACCTACGAGGGGCTTTTACCTGGCATCGAACCAATCGTCGAGATGGGCACTTTCCCTGACGCTTGGGCAGCCTGGCTACAGGAAAAAGGCTATGCCATCCCAGAGCCCAACTGGCGGCTGTATACCAAAAAGCAAGACGTTCCAGAATTCGAGGCAGGCGGACGCTTTGCGGCTCCGCTTGCAATCCCCAAGGAACACCACGATACAACCTTCATGGTGGATAAGGTGCTTGAGTATGTGATGCCCCAGTCAGACCCTTGGTGCGTTCATCTTTCACTGTTACGGCCACACCCCCCTTGGGTAGCCCCCTTCCCCTACAACGAACTCTATGATCCAAGATTGCTAGGCGGTTTTAATCGAGCCCCATCAATAGAGATAGAGGCGAATCAACATCCGTTTCTAGCAGCAATGCTCAAGAAATCGCACTATCGCGCTCCAAACGACCAAAAAATGGCCAGACTGCGCGCTAGCTACTTCGGTCTTATGAGCGAGGTCGATACCCAATTGGGCCGACTGTTTAACGAGCTAAAACAAGGCCGTCATTGGGACAACACCTTAGTTATTTTTACCTCGGACCATGGTGAGCAACTGGGGCATCACCATTTACTCGGCAAATTGGGATACTTCGACGACTCCTATCACGTCCCGTTAATCGTTCGTCTACCCGCATCCCTTGAACAAGATAGCCGCCCAAACCGAGTCGGTGCTTTCACTGAGCACGTCGACATCATGCCCACCCTTCTCGAGGCGGTAGGCTTAGCCGCCCCCGTCCAGTGCGATGGCAAGTCGCTGCTCGGTCTACTGCACAACAAGGCTTCTTCAGCGAACTGGCGAAATGAAGCGCATTGGGAATATGACTTTAGAGACGTGACCAGCGGCGCCGATTTGGAACAAGCACTTAATCTGACCTTGCATCAGTGTTCATTAAACGTCCTGAGGGGAGACCGCTTTAAGTACGTACATTTTACGAGCTTACCGCCGTTACTATTTGATCTAGCAGAGGACCCCCATGAAATGCGGGATGTCTCGAGACATCCGGAATATCACGCAGTGACGCTCGAATACACGCAGAAGTTACTGTCCTGGCGAATGAATCATGATGAGCAAACCCTGACCGAATATGCGCTGACGGATGACGGGGTTATGCATCGACGATCACCGCGTTATTAGCCCTAGAGTATGGAGAGCGATTCTCGTGAACGACAAACACCGAAACGACATTTACGGCGATAACCCCCACGGAGACAGTGCCTCGACTCCCGCCATACCCGCAGCAACCGTTGTTCTGTTACGAGAATCCAAGACCGGGATCGAGACGTTAATGCTTCACCGCACGTCCAAGGTGAGCTTTGGCGGCATGTGGGTATTCCCTGGCGGACGAATCGACCCGGAGGATCACGAAGGCACAGATAGCGAATTGGGGGCCGCGTATCACGCGGCGGCGCGCGAAACACTCGAAGAAACAAAGCTTTCAGTCGACCCCGACGCATTTGCCTACTTTGCGCACTGGACGCCCCCGCCTGGAACGCCAAAGCGTTATTCAACGTATTTTTTCGCGAGCCAGTTGCCCAACGAAACAAGTATTGAGGTGGATGGGGAAGAAATACAGGGACACGCTTGGATGTCACCCTCGCGAGCACTCAAGCGCCACGCAGCGGGCGAGATCGATCTAGCACCGCCGACTTGGGTGACGCTCTATCAATTAAGTCGACATGCCCCGCTTTCATCCCTCATGAAAAGACTGACCGAGCAAACTGTCAGAATCTACGAGACACACATTACGACAGACGAAGACGGCACGCGGATCGCGCTCTGGAGCGGGGATGCGGGTTATGAGTCGATGGATCCAAATGCGCCTGGGAGCCGACATCGTCTTTTGATGCAACCTGGAGGCTTTACATTCGAACACTCGGATTTGGATTACTAATCGCTACCCTTCTTGCCTTGCAGCAAATCTCAAAATCGGTGAACTAGCCGCGTTAAAACAAGCTAAGGTGCTCGCCAAGTTCATGATGAAACAGGTCAGGCTGCTCGTACTGGAGCCAGTGCCCACAATCACTGATCACTTTAAACCGTGTGCCAGGATTGCGAGCAATCATGTCATCACCAATACCCGGAATATCAGGTAACGCGGGAGCATCGGCATCTCCGTACAGCACCGTTAGCGGGCAATGCAGTGCGCCAATGTGGTCAATGACAAGCGCGCTCGCATAGTACTGCGCACTATCAAAGCGTGCCAGTTGGTGGTTAATCTCATGCACGTGCAATGCGCATTGATCAATTCGATCATCCCGAGAGATCATCAGTTGCCTGAGATTATGACGTTGTGCATCTAAGACTGCTTGGCGGGTCATAGCTTTGGTCCTTCGGATCAGTCTCACACGCTCCGCAGGCCTTGGCCGAACGCCAAGGGACGCTGGCCCTACCAAACAAACCGATTGCACCCAGTCAGGGTGGCGAGCCGCGAGGAGCGTCGCTGCAACACAACCCCACGAAAAGGCAACGAGATGAACCTCTCGAAGCTTTGCATCCTCACCTAGGATGTTTTCAATCCTGCGAATAGCAAGCTCGACATCGTAGGGCCGCTCTTGATCGGAAGACCAGCCAAGCGCTGGCAAATCCAACGTCCAAACATCATAGCGCTTTGATAAAGCTTCCACATTACGGATCCAGTGGAGCCAAGA
>PBWF01000049.1 GCA_002728935.1 Gammaproteobacteria bacterium
TCAGCGGGCAGTACTGAATGGTGGGGATCTGTTGAGGCAGATCGTCCGTGCTGGTATGACGATATTATGCATTTCGGAGCCAATGGAACTTTCCTGAACGCGATGGGTGGGGAGACCTGGGTCGAAGCATGGCAAGGTGGAGCTGACAGCTGCGCAGCGCCAGTTGCGCCTCACGATGGCAGTAGTACGGGCAGTTTCAGCTATGATGCCGACGCTGGCACGCTAACCATATCCGGATTGGGGTCCCACATCGCTCTGGCAAAGGCAGTTAATGGGCAAGAGCTAGCGAGTACTGCAGACGCACCTGAATCAGTAACCTATGAAGTGCTCACTGTCGATAGTGAGTCCATGACGGTAACAGTTGAGGCAGGAGCCGGAGTTTACTGGTCGTTCAGATTGAAGAAAGACTAGAATCGGCGGCTCCATCCAGTAAAAAAACCACGCCTTGGCGTGGTTTTTTTCAGGATGGGAAGAATTTGATCAGAAAGCCGCTGTTAGAAGTTTTAGGCGAGCTATCCTTGTGCGACCCCACCTAAGGTTTAGAGCTCTCAATCCTCTGGATTTGAGAAAAACCCAATATCTTAGGGCTGTGGAGCCCGGCAATAGGTATTTAAGAAATCTAGATGGGAGGGCGCTTTTTGAAGCACCCGAGAGACTTTTTGCTCCTGATGTTTGATAAAACTATCTAGCTCAGTTTCTGACATCATATCTACGATAGGGTGATAATGGGCAGGTTTTATCCCTTGGCCCATCATGACCTGCGTCCAACTGTTTTCGCCAAATACGTCCCACTGCCCCTGAAACACGTTGCCGCTTTGTTGGAATAGGGCTAGTCGGTGAGCCAATGGCTCCGGTATGTCCATTGCGCTGTTTCGGCGCCAGAATTCCGTATCTGTTCGATCTGTTAAGTGATAGTGCATGATGATGAAGTCTCGAATATGCCTGAATTCAGTTGTCATTTGGTCGTTGAATTCCGCTCGGTCGCCCTCATTAATACCCCCATACGGGAAGAGTTGCATGAGACGAACAATTCCTCGTTGTATGAGATGAATACTGGTTGACTCCATAGGTTCGATAAAGCCCGAAGCAAGGCCGATAGCCACACAATTTTTCACCCAATGACTCTGACGCTGCCCGGTGCGAAATTGGATGACTCTGGGATCAGTGATGGTCGTGCCCGTTATATTTGAAAGTAGAAGCTGGGTTGCTTCGTCGTCGGAAAGAAATTCGCTGCTAAAAACCAGACCATTCCCGACGCGATGTTGAAGTGGAATTTTCCATTGCCATCCCGCACCGTGAGCAATAGCACGAGTGTAGGGAATTGGGTCCTCAACTGAGGTTGTCTGGACAGCTACCGCTCGATCGCAGGGTAACCACTTACTCCAATCTTCGAAGGGGGTTTCAAGGGCTTTGTTAACTAATAACCCAACAAACCCACTGCAGTCGACAAATAAGTCCGCTTCAAGTTGAGCACCATGGCTAAGCTGTACTGAGGCTATTGCACCTTCCGCGTCCTTGTGCACGGCATCAATGCGTCCCTCGACTCGCTTGACGCCCTGAGTCTCCGCGAAAGAACGCAAATATTTGGCGTAGGCCGTCGCATCTAAATGATATGCATAGTTCAACGGCGCCTCTCTGACATGGCCGAATCTGCCTTCTCTTGCGGCCATAAGCTCTGGAGAATAACGGCCGTAATCAAGGGCAAGCCCGAGACGGTCAGCCCTGTTCCAAAAATGATGAAAGCCTGCCGCCCAGCATCCTTGTCCTGTTGTCCCAAAGGCATGGATGTAATTTTTTTCAGGCGTCTGCCAACCTTCGAATGAGATTCCGAGTTTTATCGTCCCTTGGACTTGAGAAAGAAATTCAGCCTCAGATATCTTCATGAGCTGATGGAGCGCTATAAACGTCGGAATGGTTGCCTCTCCCACGCCGATGGTGCCGATCTGGTCTGATTCAACGAGCGTGATATCAAGTTTTTTTCCAATTAGTTTTGAAAGAGCTGCTGCCGTCATCCATCCTGCTGTCCCTCCGCCAACTATAAGTACTTTGCGAACTGGGTGGTCGATATTCATGAAGAATGGCTCCTTGGTGAAAGTTGATGTGCCAGGAATTGTTTGAAGTAAGTAGCCTCTTTATTGTCAGGCTGGCTCAGGATTCCTCGGGCTTCAGCTGGTATATGTGCAAACACTTCCTCATCCGAACCAAAAATATAGTGTTCGATTAAGGGCCGCCACTTCAAGCGCTCCTTTTCTGGCAGTGAGCGTAATGAAAAAACAAGGTGCTGTAAGGCAGTAAGTGGCGATCCAAAGTGGGCTGGATTAGAGCGCCACCAGTAATTGATTAGGCCATTGAGGGATGATTTGGATTTAATTTCATGCCACCACAAGCTGGGTATGAAAATAGCATCGCCGGGTGCAAGGGTGGCTTGCTGAGCAGACCGCATAGCGATTTGAAAATTGGGATAGCGTTTATCGTCTGGAATGTCACTGTCTGCAAGGCTGATAGGTTGCCCTGCCGGAGTTCGCTCAATCGGACCAACATAAAGATTACGAATCATCTCGGGTGGAAAAAGAGTAAATTGACGTTCTCCTAAAATGACAGCTGCAAAGTTGTTGGGAAAGTCAAAATGAGCTGAGATAAAGCTCCGGGTCCCAAGCCACAAGCTTACAAGCGGGTCCTTTGCATCCAATAGAGGGAAGCCATTAATCTCTCGAAACCCAGGGAGCCAGTGGTCTACATTAGTGGATCCAATATAGAGTCCATCTGAAGGCGACGTTGAATTAAGTCTCTTACGCAGTTCAGCAAGAAGCGCTCTGAGTGATTTTCGGTCCGACTTAAAATTAAAGCCTGAAAAATCATCCGAGTAACCAATTCTCCCACTTGGATTTGAGCTGGTTTCAAGCGCGTTAACAGGTCGGTCAATTACGAACTTATTAAGGTAGTCGATTACCTCATTTGGCTCAGGGCCTAGTTTCGTGGCCGGCCATGTTCCCGCTATACCCCTAACAACAAAGGGCTTGTCGTTTTGGTCAATTATCTCTGGTAGATCTTTTGCATCGCAGTCGATCTCTGGAATTGCTGATGGGTTGCGTCGGGAGGCCAAGCCTAGGAACTCGCAGTATGCTTTTGGTTAATTTGTCTCATAAAACCACTTATCCTTCCCAGGGAAGCTACCATCAGATATATCGGCTCGAGATATCGCGTCCTATGCAGCTCGACTAAGATACTGTCGGACAGGAGACCCAGCGCCTCCTCATCGATACCGTAGATATCGTCAACTACTATCTCGTTCCCGCTATCTGTCTGCCCTTGGACCTTGAGGCCTGTAAGCAGTTCTAGTTCTATCAAACGTTCAACAAACTGAGCTGTTCTGGACGCCGAGTCATTTATCGAACGGAGCGCAGTAAGTTTTGCTTCCGCCATAGATGTTAAGGTGCCGTCAGATTCAAACACGTGGTCTCCGGACTTCTCTCCCACCATGGGATGACCTGCATCAATTGATAGCATTGGGACGAGGTCTCCATTTTCATCTGCTCGGTTTGCGATTAAAAAGGGCTGTCGCTTGAGAGACCATGGCAGGTACGCATCTCGCCATTCTCCATCTTCGTCGAAGCAAGATAGATGGTGAGTAGAAAGTCCGAGCAGGACAGCACACAAGAATTGTCCAGTCTCCGTATCTTTCACTAAGACGATCGGATACTCGCATGCCAATGAACGAAACTCAGCAATAAAGGCGGGAGCGAGCAACCCTCGGTCAAGCTCTAATAGCTTGCCTTGATTTTGTACTCTAATTTGTGAATGTCGCTTTGGGTCGAGAAGCTGATAATCTTTCATACTGGAATTTTTATTTAATCAGATAGTGGGCAGACCAAATGTATGGATTTTTTCAAGTAATCCTCGATTTGTTGGCATAGCATCAAACAGGGCTTTTTGTTTCTTGCTCAATTCTGCAGTCATTCGTGGTGCTGCCGCTGTTGTTTTGAGTAAAGATTTTCTAGCTCTGTGATCATGCCCCACCGGACGGCCCATGCCGTGAAAAACGTACTGGTAACTTGCTGCAGGAAAGAGATCGGATATCCTATCAGCATCAGCGTAATCTATTGGCCTATTAGCCCAACCCCGTAAGTCTTCAACGAGAGAATCTGGCCAGGACAGTGGATCACGATGAGCATCCCAATATGCTCCCGGTCTTTTACTCAATACATAGTGCAATTTGAGAAAGTGTATGATTCGCTCCCAGTGACGAGAGAGTCCTTGATTGAACCGGTCAGCGCTAGATGTCATATCCTCTAGACAAGTTGGTAGGTTCTTAGCAAGTAGCCAAGCTGATGTCTCCACCATCACGAGCGCTGAAGCCTCGAGGGGTTCAATGAATCCAGAGGACATTCCGATTGCGATGACGTTCTGTTTCCAAAAACAGTTTCGATAACCTGGCTCGAAGGTCAGTTTACGTGGAGCGATCTCATTAGCGATCTCGGCGTTAAATTCTTTAGCAATGTAACGACGGAGTGTGAGTTCGGCATCTCTTTCGTCTACAAAGGTACTCGAATGAACGTAACCAATGCCCCTACGGTGCTTGAGAGCGATGTCCCATATCCACCCATGGTCCATTGCTGTGGAACGAGTGCTAGATGCAATGGGTGAGTCCTGGGCTAGGTGGGGAACCTGCACTGCAAGTGCCGCATTATTGAATAATATGTTTGACTTTTTTAATAGCGGAACTTCAAGGATTCGACTGAGCAAAAGGGCGTTTGATCCGGAGCAATCGATGTACAAATCTGCCTTGATGGTGTCCCCACCCTCTGCAATGAGTGCCTCAATCGTTCCCGCAAGCGTTGATTTGGTTTCTTTGATGTTAAGAAGGTGATGCTGAATTCCTAGACGCTTGACTCCATGTTCCGTCAACAGTTTAGCGAACGCTCCGGCATCTAAGTGATAACCATAATTTGCTGCAAAGGCGTACTCGGGCGTTGTAATTTGCTTGGGTGCTTTGTCACCGAATGCAAGCCCGGCTGAGGGACATGCAGACCAGGCGAAAGAAAATTCGCTATTTGGGCCTTGCCAAGCAGAGGCTAAATCAGTGACACCGTCCTTTAACGGGGGAGTGAATGGGTGGATATATTGATGCCCACTTTCCAGCCAGTCCTCAAATAACGTCCCCTGCTTAAAGCTAGCCGCACAAGTGGTTAGAAACTCAGTCTCTGACAATCCAATGGCCTGAAGCGTAGTTCGCATTGATGGCCATGTTCCCTCTCCAACTCCCAGTGTTGGAATGTCAGGGGACTCTATGAGCGTAACCTTGACGGATGGATGCCCGGCTGAATCCTGAAATTCACTTGCGAGAATGCAAGCTGTTAGCCAGCCTGCGGTGCCGCCACCAACAATAGCAACATGCTCTATCGGGCTTGTCATTAATTTGCCTTATTTTTTACTAGAGCTTTTTAAATAGCGATTATACTAGTGTTATACGAGTTGAATAAAAAAAGCCGCCCAGTGAGAGCGGCTTTTTTGCTGTTTGGCTACAAAGAATTAGAGCGTATAGCGAATACCCAAATCGTATCGTGGCCCGCCTTGAACGGCTTGAAGGACTTGGCTTTCTGTCAGTCCGTAAACGTGAACAGTTTCCTCTGTGATGTTTAAGCCACTGAAATAAATGGTCAGATTATCTGTTGCGTTATAGGTCACCCCGACATCCAACTGCCCATAAGCTTTAACGTGAGTTGGATTGGTTAAAGTGCCCTGTCCTTGACCGACACCCGCCAGGAAGTCGTCGCGCCAGTTATAAGCCAAACGAACCTGCAGTTGCTCTTTGTCATAAAAAGCTATGAGGTTGGCCGAGTCGCTGAGGCCATTTAAAACAAACGCTCCTTGCCATGGATTGGAGTAATCGTAACCGACGTCCGCATCAGCGAAAGTGGCGTTGGCTATAAAACCAAACCCGCTCTCACCAAACGCATGTTGGAGATTGACTTCAATACCATCGACTTTTGCTGCCTGTTGGTTGACGGGGCGCGTGATGTTCAACATCACTAGAGGGTCGCCCTCTACTCCAAGGATAGTGTCGCCATCTACTGCTGGGTTGTCCTGATAGTTATCTACGATGAATTGGTGCACCGCACTGTAGTCAGTCGCATCAAGACCACTCTCTTCAACCGCCTGATTATAAAGCTGTCCCCCAATAACATTTGGAATATCAAACAGCGTATCTCCCTCAATAGCCGAGCCAATGAAGTTGTCGACATCCTTTTCAAAATAACCAATCGAGAAATAACTCGAATCCGCGTAATACCACTCGAGAGATATATCGATGTTCTCTGACTGGATCGGAACTAGGCCAGGATTACCGCCCGAGGCGTTTGGAGTGCCAGTGTAAGTATAGTATTGACCGCCACCATTGACTGTAAGGCCACCCTTAATAGCCTCATAGCTGGGGCGAGTAATGGTTTCGCTGTAGGAGAATCGCAGCACTACGTCTTCGATAACTTCAATATCAAAGTCTAGACTTGGTAACAGCAGGTCATAGTTTCCTTCGAAGGGCTCAAAGGCTGTAATAATATTGCCGTCTGCGTCAACGGCTTGGGTGATGTACACCTCATTTCCGCCACCAGTCCAGCTTGAGCCCTCCCAAATTGGAGTATCAACGGCGGAGACTACGTCTGTTTCCTCCCAGCGAACACCAGAGTGTAGGTTGGCCGGCATACCACCGATGTCGCCTGCCCAGTTCAAACGGACGTAGGCTGACTGAGTCTCCTCAGTGGTGCGCTTATCGTCCGGCCAGATGGTGGAAGATGCACAGTAATAGGTGCCACAGTCGCCAACGACCCCAGATGCAAAATCTGAGTAGTCGTAGCGGCCAGAGGCGAAAACAGCCTCACCAGCGGTTTGTAAATCCGCGATACTAGCTGCGAAGAATTCTGTTTGAAGCCCTGGGTAGTTACTGCCGGAAAGCTCGTCGAATTGCCCCTCNATGGTGGCACGCTCTACCACGTCAGCAATTTCTCCAGGNTCTGAGATTCCGCCCCAAGCATTTAGCTGAGTGAAATTAGACACGGCACGATTCTTTACCTCGGTCACTTGCACGCCAAAGTCAACGCTGGTGTTATCTGAGATATCCCAAGTTCCAGTAGCCCGCGCCTGTTCGATGTCCATTCGTGAGGCGTCGTTGCTAAATACGCTCCCAGTAATAATCATATCGTTGGCGTACATGGGTCGGTTGTCTTCCCCGCCGGAATTTAAGTCTAGCAACATGACCGGCATGTCATATCCTGTNACGATGGTCTGACCGACTTTGTTGAAATTGGCAATNGTAATTAGNGAGGAGGTTCCATTGGGCCCATTAGCGCCAGTCTCNGCACTGGAATCATGGTAATCAAGCTCGAGAACTAGATCGTCGGTGACTTGCCATTCGATGTTAAGCGCGATCGACTTGTTCTCGTTGAGNCGTCCGTCCTCGCCCGAACCCATAGCAAAGTCAGCATAGTTAACCTCTTCAGTGTAAAAAACAGGTGATGCGTTAGGTTCACTTGTCCATTCTGATGTTTGGGACACAGCAGACACATTGGAGAACCAAGCCGACATATCATTGTATGAACGCTCTAACAAGAACTCAGAGTAGATGTAATCGACAGTCGCTGTAACATTGTCTGTAGGTGCCCACTGAAGGACTACCTGGCTGTTCGTTCTTTCAGATTCATATTCTGCAATNTTGTAAGCCATTGATTGTGGNATGGAGTAGGTAGCATTGCGATCTTGTGGCCTGTTTNCTTGGTTCGCGTCATTAACAACCACGTCACCAAAGAGNTCANCTCCATTGGCTGCAACCCCGTTAAATCCATCTCCAGCTCTCGTAAACCAACCGCCTGTACTCGCTGCGTTCACACCATTATTTCGAGTTTGATTGGTCGCTGTAATCGCGATGCCAATCGTGTCATCCGCAAACCTGTCGAGGTATATCCCAGAAAACTCAGGTGTGACGTCATCGCCTCGGCGAGTAGAAGTATCTCTCACCATTTTCACTGCAATGCTAGCTGTTTCTTCGGCCTCTAGGGGTTTGGGNGTAGAAATGTTGATGGTAGATCCGACTCCTCCTGAGGGAATNTCTGCTCGGCCTGTCTTATAAACTTGAACACCAGCCACACCCTCGGACGCAAGNTCGCCAAAATCGAATGACCGAGTNACGCCGTTGTGAGTNGGCATTTGGCGTCCGTTGAGGGTNACTAAGTTGTANTCTGGACCGAAACCTCTAACGGTCACTTGGCTTCCTTCGCCGCGCTGCCTAGAGATAGAAACACCGGTTATTCTTTGGAGTGATTCAGCAAGGTTCGCATCGGGAAACTTACCCAACTCCTCAGCCGAAATTGCGTCCACAACGCCCATCGCGTCTCGTTTGATATCCATTGAGCGTTTAAGGCTGCCTCGAATACCTGTGACGACAACTTCCTCGAGCAGCGCTTGCTCTCCTTGATCTTCCTCGGCCAGGACAGGCATCGCGTTGCCTGAGATTGCTATCGCGATACTGCTCGAGAGTAGGTTCCGCTTAAATTTCATGGTGTAAATACCCCCTCAGGTGGTGTTCGTGTCTATGGATATGGCGCTTGTCCCCTTGACTGCGACAGATACCCGAAATAAATCCTATCTTTGCGGTGCTGTGACTCAATGTGGTTTGAGATTAACAGGGCTTTTCTGCGATGACGGGGACAGTTTACTGGGAGTGCGCATACAGTTTTACGGGAGTGTGGATATAGCTTTTAGATTGTCAGCGACGAAGGTAAANNGGACCAGCAAAAACGCAGTAAGGTNAAGNAANCNCATTNCAACCTTCTTTGTAGACCATCAATTAGAGTTGACCTTGAGGCTTGAAGCTTTGATGGTTTCGGGGGAGAAGTTTTAGTGCATCTTAAATCGGTATCGATAGGGCGCTGGTACCCCGTGAAAGTGGTCGAACCACAGGGCAGCGCTCGCTCGATTGGTGTTGCTATTTGCTCAAGAGCATAAAGAAACTAAGAAGGTGTTTTTTTGGAATTTTTTGGTTAGGGTTTTTCGCTTAGCTTGCGGCGTTTATCAAAAGGTGAGACTGAANAATGGCTCTTCGAANCCTCCTGCAGTCTTTCTTCTGCCTGAAGCGAAGAAAGAAAAAGAAATAGCGGGTTGATTCTTNCTCCAAATTTTTTTTGTCCTGCAGTATTCTGTGCTTCGATAACCAAAGGCCTGGATGAGCTCGATAACTTGGAATTTAGGTAGTGTCGAGGCAGTGAGAAGTGGNAATTGGGAAGGGTTGACAACGTTGTCATAGTTTTCTAAAAACAGCGTGTAGATAGGGAATTTTTTTTTAAAACAAGATGACAACGTTGTCATTAAAATCGGCAGAATGAGTTCCAAGTTGTTCCTGTGAGACCGCGAATAAAGGACTGAAGCTACCCTTAGTATCAATTCGTGAAGGCTAGTCTTAGAGGTAGCCCAACATTGACGATACATGACTGGAAAACCGATGACTGGGTTTAAGAGGACAACGGCAGCCGCTCAATGAGAGAGCACTTAGCACCAGGGAACTAGCCTAAAGGAAAACAATAGGGAGGCCATCATGGCGTCAACCGCAGCCCAAAATCGAGTTACNCCCGCGATTACGAGTAACACCCTCCACTCAGTTGTTGCCTGCAGTCGACCAGAAGTGATGACTCAAGTACGGTCAATGGTGAATCAGACNCCTGGTGTGGATGTGATCGCNGAGTGCTCAAGTGGCAAGGAAGCCATACGTGCATGTCTGCAGCAAAAACCAGATCTTCTGTTCATTGATACCCAGATTGACGGTTACAGTGCTCTTGAAGTCGCCCAAGCTCTCCAAACAAATGCTGAAACTAGAATTCTTTTTATTACCGGGAAGTCCAACTGGGATGCCACAAGCTTTGATGTGCAGATTTTCGAATACAACGCGGCTCCCCTCGATGAATCTTGCTTGAGCAGAACCGTTCAACGGGCGCGAGAAAGAATTTATCAGCGACGAAGACGAGGCTTTGAAGGTGAGTATTCGTTATCTGCTGAATCGCTGAAAGACGAGGAAGTGATCGATGCCGAAAGCGGTCAAAAAGATCGAATGCGCCGCAAATTGCTCGTGCGAGATAGCGGCGTAATCAAAGTGGTTCGTTTTGACGACATCGATTGGGTTGATGCTGCCGGCGATTACATGTGTATTCATGCGCAGGGTGAAACGCTGGTGATGCGAAGCACAATGCGAGAGCTTATTCAAAAGCTTGACCCTTGTGGGTTTGTTCAGATCCACCGCTCGACGGTCGTTAATGTCGACAAGATCGTCAGTATAACGGCGCTTCCCAAGGGCGCTGGATTGCTAGAACTGACAACCGGAAAGCAATTAAAGGTGAGTCGCAACTATCGAGATGCCGTCCGTAGAGTGTTTGGATAGGTTACTTCTCTGGGCGTCCAGCTCGGAATAGAAAAAGGGGATCACTGGATGATGACGTCTATGATGTCACGACTGGTCGCGTGTGTAGCACTCGTCGGGCTCGTTGGTTGTGAAGCAGGTGCGCCTCCCGGCGGTGCAAATGACATGCACCGACTCAATATTGGGGGTGGGCAGGTTGATCAGTCTGATGGGAAAACCTTTGTAGCGGCTGAGGTAACAGGAGCGCTCAACTCAGGTAGCATCGATCAGATCTTTGGCTCCAATGACCCAGCGATTTATCAATCCTATGTAGAGGGTCCTATCTCAGTCAGTCGCCGCGTTTCGAAAGGGAGTTACTCCCTAACCCTACATTTTGCTGAACCGGACGACGCAGTGAAAGCAGGTGATCGCGTCTTTGCAGTCGCAGTCGAGGAATCTCAACTTTTGGAAGAGCTCGATGTCGTGCTATTCCGAGATGGAAGAGCAAGGTCAGCGTTAACTGTGACGCTACCTAATATTGTAGTCACTGATGGCACACTTGATGTCCGATTGGTACCGGTTAAGGGTCAGCCTATATTAGGGGCCTTGGAAGTCGAGCCTGCGCGGTTACTAGGTGAGCCAGACCCGTCCAAAATGGTATGGGAAGACAACTTTGATTACCCAGAACTCGATCTATCGTCGTGGAACGTCGAGCGATGGGAGCCGAGACGGGTCAACGATGAAGATCAGGCTTATACAGACCGTGAAGAAAACCTAAGGATCGAGGATGGTAGGCTGATTATTGAGGCGCATCGGCAAGTGATTAAAGGCGCATCGACGTATACCTCTGCACGAATCACCACCCATGGGAAAGTAGATGTTCAGTACGGGCGGATTGATGTGCGTGCGCGTCTACCCAAAGGGCAAGGGACCTGGCCCGCGATTTGGATGCTGCCATCAGATCCTTTTCGGTATGCATCGAATTGCTCCGATGGTGAGCGTTGGCAAGGGGCTGCTAACTGCGACGCTTGGCCTAACTCCGGTGAAATCGACATCATGGAGCATGTTGGTTATCAGATGAATCATGTGCACGCTACTGTTCACACCAAAGCAGGCTACTGGGTGAATTGGGAACAACGTAAGGGGCGAATCGTTGCTGCGCCCGTTGACCAATCTTTTAACGATTATTCTCTGGTTTGGGGACCGGAGCGGATCGACGCATACATGAATGGAACCCACTACTTTCGCTATCAGAAACCAATAGGCGCAGACTGGACCTCTTGGCCATTCGATCATCCATTTCACTTGGTCCTGAATGTGGCCATCGGTGGGGCGTGGGGGCGAGCGGGCGGACCTATAGATAATTCAATCTTCCCGGTCAGGATGGAGATCGAGCATGTGAGGGTTTACCGCCATGATGGCAATAGACCTCCTGAAGTGCAGCAAAAGGTCGCAGGTGGCTCGTGGTAGACGCGCTTAGATTCTTAGTGACTTGCCTGGCCGCTGCTCACGTCATTGACTCCAGTGGGAGACCATTGCGCGTCTCTCACTGTCATTGGCATGATGGAGCAAAGGGGGATAGCGCATGAATTCTGTCATGAGGAAGCGCCCAACAATTCATGATGTGGCCAGGCTTGCCGACGTATCGATTAAAACTGTTTCTCGCGTCATCAATGCCGAGCCGAACGTTCAGCGGGACACTCGTAATCGGGTGCTCGTTGCTGTGGAAAAATTGGGCTATAGCCCAAATGTGGCGGCAAGAGGATTATCGGGTCAGCGGTCTTATGCCATCGGATTGGTGTACCAAGATCCGCAGGAATTTAGCTATATCAAACAGGTGCTTGGAGGCGCCCTCGCCGCTTGCGAGCAAGCCGGATACTCCTTATTGCTTCGGCCCATCACTGAGCCAGAGAACAGTCTGCTAGACACTATCCGAGATTTCGTCAGGCAGTCGAGTCTCGAAGGCATTGTTCTGCCGGTTCCGCTTGCGGACTCCCGCGATGTTCAAATGCTTCTTGAGGATTTAAGCGTTCCTATTGCTCAAATCTCGCCAAGGGAACTGAATCCTAATTTCATACAGGTATTCGCCGACGATGAGGATGCGAGTCACTCCATCACTTCCCTGGTGTTGGAACAAGGCCACACTCGAGTAGGGTTTATTAAAGGAATTGATTCACATGGAGCAACCGGGCTTCGGCTAGCNGGATTTGAGCGAGCCTGTCGTGAATACGGCGTAACAGTCGATAGAGAGTTGGTCGTCTCGGGNTACTTTGATTTTGAGTCCGGACGGATGGCGGCGCGTCACTTGTTTGATCAAGCAGACCCACCTTCAGCGATCATTGCTAGTAATGATGACATGGCTGCTGGTGTCCTATTCGAGGCGAGAGAAAGGAATATCAGTGTGCCCGAGGATGTCTCGGTTGTGGGGTTCGACGACACTCCGTTAGCGCAGAGGATCTGGCCACCCTTAACAACGGTGCGTCAGCCCATTCATCAGATGGTGAAGACAGCGGTCGATCGGTTGATCAAGGCTGCCACGGGTGTATCGGTTGATGACGAGCCCGCTCGCTTTTCTTGCGACGTGGTTATCCGGCAGTCGACGCAAGTTCGATAAGAGATTTTCATGAGGCGTCAAGCTATCTCCAAGGGACATTATTCCGCTCGTTACAGTGCGGCAGAAGCGTGGGCACGAGATGTGCTCGCCAAGATGACGCTAGCAGAAAAGATTGGGCAGCTGAATCAAGTCTCGGAAGATTCAGCGTCGGCAGTGCTAATGGATGCGGTTGCAGCTGGGCGTGTCGGCAGCGTGTTGAATGTGGTCGATCCCTCTGAAATAGCAGTTCTTCAGGCGGCGGCATCTGAGAGCCGATTGGGTATTCCGCTGCTCGTCGGTCGCGATGTTGTCCACGGATTCGAAGTCATGGCACCCNTTCCTCTCGGGCTTGCGGCCACTTGGAACCCAGCCAAGGTCGAACAGTTTTGCACTTTGACCGCAGCTGCGGCCCGGTCGAGAGGGATTAACTGGACATTTGCGCCCATGCTGGACGTGTGTCGCGACCCGAGATGGGGTCGAATTGCGGAAGGGTTTGGTGAGGATGCTCGGTTGACTAGCGTCATGGCTGAGGCGTTTGTCAGAGGGCTGCAGGCGTCGCCCGAGGACTCATTGCTTGCCTGTCCTAAACACTTTGCCGGTTACGGGGCTAGCGAGAGCGGCCTGGATTACAACCGCACCTATATCTCAGACATTGAATTGTTCAATGTTTATTTCCCACCTTTTGCCGCGGCTTTNGANGCAGGGGCCATAACGGTGATGCCGAGTTTCAGTGATGTCAACGGCCAGCCCGGTGCAGGTAATCAGCGCCTGCTCACGACGTTCCTTCGTGACCGGCTAGGGTTTCGTGGTGTCGTTGTGAGCGATTGGGCTGCGCTGGCTGAATTACCCGTTCATGGGGTGGCTGAAGATGGAAAAGAAGCCGCGCAGTTGGGTTTAAATGCTGGCGTTCATATCGACATGATGAGCGGCCTCTATGAGCGATTTGTTCCCGAGCTCGTTGATGAGGGTCGGGAGAATCTAGAGCAGCTCGATGCTTTGGTACTTGAAATTTTGATCGTCAAACACCTGGCAGGACTCCTGGAGCCTAACGCAACAAAGTCAGCTGAGCCCGTGATCGATGATCTGCTTCACAGCGCGACGGAACTAGCGAGCGAGTCCTGTATTTTGCTGACAAATGAGAGGGGCACCCTACCCATCATGAATTGTAACGATTCACTCGCGATTATCGGTCCTCTCGCAGATCAACGTGAGGAGCAGCTNGGCACCTGGTCATTCGACGCTGACCCGGAAGTGTCTGTCTCGATCCTGGAAGCATTGAAAGCGCGCTGGCAAGGCTCGCTCATGGACAGTGCCGGGCTAAGCCATAGTCGAGGCATGGATGAGGGCGGAATTGAAGAAGCCGCGAGCATAGCGGCGAAAGCGACTCAAACAGTATTGGTGTTAGGAGAGGAAGCTATCTTATCGGGCGAAGCGCATTGCCGTAGTCGGCTGGATTTGCCCGGCGATCAACTCCGGCTTCTCGATGCGGTGGCGGATGCGGCAGAAAAACTCATCGTTGTGATTCTGGCAGGGCGGCCGCTCGAGTTGGCCGACGTGGCCGAGCGCGCAGATGCGGTGCTGTTTTGTTTTCATCCTGGGTCGGGCACTGGTCCCGCGGTGGCTGACCTGCTCCTTGGGGANGCCAATCCCAGTGGTCGATTGCCGGTCACGCTGCCAAGGAGCGTCGGGCAGGTTCCTATTTATTANGGAAGAGGGAATACCGGTCGACCGCCGCTCAAGGGAGAAGTTCAGTTTCTTGACGACATTCCGATTGGGGCGAAGCAATATTCAACAGGTAACACGTCTTACCATCTAGACGTTGACCCTAGCCCGCTCTTTCCCTTTGGTTTCGGTAAAAGCTATACCGACTTTCGCTATGACCGTTTGACAGTTAGCGTTGCTGGTGCAGGGCAAACGCTCACCATCTCGATTGAAGTGAGGATCACTAATGTTGGTGACCGGTCTGGATTGGAAACGGTGCAGCTGTATTTACGAGATCCAGTCGCGCGTGTGGCGAGACCAGTTCGTGAGCTTAAGGCCTTTGAAAAGGTGATGCTTGCTCCTGAAGAATCCCGCCGCGTCGAGTTCAAGCTGGGTATTCAAGATTTGGCTTATCACGATGGCCTGTCTTGGTTTGTCGAGCCGGGTCGCTTTGAGTGGTTTGTTGGTAGCGATTCGACCGCTCGGCTGAGTTGCCCTATTGATCTCGACGCTTCACAAATTGGTGATGAGCCTCTTGGCGATCAAGACGCTTCATATTGAGCCTAAGTGCTCGTAATAGTGACAATGAATAAGGAACCATTGTGCTTCAACGATTTAAACAACTGACTCTCGCGGTAGTTATTGCTTACTGCTTTAACGCGGCCTTGGCCTCGGAACTGGAAAATGCCTGGCAACCGGTGCCTGTTGAAATTCAAAAGACTGCAACCGGATGGCAGCTTTTGAGGGGCGGTGAGCCTTATTTCGTTAAAGGTGCCGGCGGTGATGTGTACAAACTCGATCTACTTAAGTCGTTGGGCGCGAATACCATTCGAACTTGGGGAGTTGGCGATGGCAGCGTGCTAGATGAGGCGCACGCTCGCGGGATGACCGTTTTACTGTGTTTGGATATTGCGCCTGAGCGACTCGGGTTTGACTATGACGACACTGATGCTGTGAATGAGCAATTAGAGCAAGCACGGTCGGCTGTTCGTCAATATAAAAACCATCCTGCGCTGCTTGGTTGGATGATTGGTAATGAATTGAACCTGATGCACACCAATCCCAAAGTGTGGGATGCAGTCAACGATATTTCCAAGATGATTCATGAAGAGGATGGTCTGCACCCTACAACCACGGCGCTAGCGGGCTTAGGCGAAGATATCTATTCGCTGATTCAAAACCGCGCACCTGATCTCGACTTTCTAAGTACCCAGGTGTACGGAATGCTTACCGTGCTGCATGAGCATGTAGCTTCAATCGGCGTTGATATGCCGATCATGGTTACCGAGTGGGGCACCGTCGGTCATTGGGAACTTCCCCAGACGGATTGGGGGGCGCCCCTTGAGTTGACCAGCACAGAAAAAGCCGCTCACTACTTGAAAGGATATCAGCTTGCCATTGAGCCCTTTCCGCATCAGGTATTGGGAAGCTTCGTCTTTTTGTGGGGCCAAAAGCAGGAGAGGACCCCAACCTGGTATGGGATGTTTACTTTAAACGGTGAGATTACCGAGCCTGTCGACGCGGCTCAAAAGCTCTGGTCGGGCAGGTGGCCAGAGAATCGGGCACCATACATTGAGGGTCTTTTTTTGGATGATCAAGCGGCTGCAGAGAGTGTGTTCCTTGAACCTAGTTCAGAGTATCCGATTTTGGTCGAGGCTGGCGATTTAGAAAGCGAATTGCTGTCTATTGAGTGGGTGGTGATGGAGGAGAGTCGGGCGAAAGAGATTGGCGGTGACCTCGAGATTGTTCCAGCTACTTTATCAGGTCTGGTCGAGGCAGCCAGCGCTGAGACTATACTGCGTGCACCCAAGACACCTGGTGCTTATCGGCTTTTTGTTTACGTCCGCGACCCTGAAGGAAAAGTGGCACACGCGAATTTACCCTTCAGAGTTAAGGGCTAATTGGGGCTTTGGGATTGGAAAGCATCGGGGACCCAATAGGAATCGTCAAAGACCAAAGTTTGCCCGTTATGCGCCACCTCAAGTTGACAAGTACAAAGGTAGACCCGAAAATTCGCGATCCAAAAATGTGGCTACGTAGCTCAGCTGGTTAGAGCGCAGCATTCATAATGCTGAGGTCGGTGGTTCAAGCCCACCCGTAG
>PBWF01000050.1 GCA_002728935.1 Gammaproteobacteria bacterium
CGCTAGGAGAAACCAAGGCTTTATTGCCGGCAGAAACCGAGACGCTAGCGCTGGCTATGGATTTGATTGCTGATCAAGCGCCGCAAGCAGTGATCGACGCTGCCATTCATCGGTTTGGCAAAATCGACGTGGTGGTTAATAACGCAGGCTATATATGGAATGGCGCCATGCACCGACACACCGACGAGCAGTGGCGGGCCATGCTGGAAATCCATGCCACCGTTCCTTTCAAGCTGCTGCAAGCGTATGCAGATTGGATGATTCCTCAGGCCAAGTCCGAGATAGCAGAGAGCGGGATCGCTCTGGTGCGCAAGGTTGTCAACGTGTCATCGGTCAGTGGGACGCTCGGCAGCGCGACGCAGATCGCCTATTCGGCGGGGAAGGCTGCGGTATTGGGGCTCACCAAAACCCTGGCAAAGGAGTGGGGACGATACAATGTCCAAGTCAATGCGGTCGCCTTTGGCCACATTGAAACTCGTCTGACTCAACCCTACGAGGACGCGCCGCCCTCTATTGATCATGACGGTCATCGCTATAAAGTGGGGCTATCAACTGATCAACTAACGCACCTTGAACGCACTGTGCCCCTTGGCAGAGCTGGCCAGGTGGAAGAAGCCGCAGGTGCAATCCTGCTCATGGCACTGCCAGAATCAAATTATATTACCGGCGAAGTCCTTACTTGCTCGGGAGGCGCTTGACAGGCGCTGCGCTGATTCAGGGATGGGTGCGGGATCAGGTTTTCGAATCTCGGGCTTTCATTCGCGGATGGATCAAAACGGTTAAGCGGAGAGCAGGTTGACTAAACATAGACTGACCTAGGGGGAATTATGACTGCATCGTTTAGAGCGGGCGAAACCGTGCTGCATCGTGAAGGCCAGCGCGTTCATCCACAGCAGGCCGAGCATTCTGGGCGGCTCGAACAGCGGTTTTATCAGGTAGGCGAGGATGTCTGGTGCTTTGTAGGAAATGGACTTTCCAATCAAACCTTTGTTCGCGCCCCGGAAGGCATCATCGCTATCGATACAGGGGAGAGCACAGAAGAAATGGAGGCCGCGCTAGCCGCTCTTCGTCAAGAAACTGATGCACCCATCGTCGCTTGTATTTATACCCATTTTCATTACGTCGCCGGTACGCAGGCGATCCTAAATGAGCGGGGCGATGACAGCTTGCCCATCTACGGTCATGCCGGTATAGCCGACAACTTGAATCGATTTGGTGGTGAGGTTGGTCCTCGGGGTTCAAGGGGCATGGTCTATCAGTTCGGCATGTTGTTGCCAGAGGAAGGCGAGGATGGGCTCGTCAACGTTGGATTAGGGCGTTTCTTTAGGAATCCCGAACACTCTCCTTTTACGCCAGGTCATCTTCCCGTCACGCATCCATTCAGTAAGGACACGACGCTCGACATTGCGGGGCTCGAAGTTCATGTGATGATGGCGCCATCCGATGCAACCGACTCGGTCACGTTGTGGTTTCCAGCACTGCAGTTAGCGGTTAACAACATATATTGGCCAGCACTATTCAACGTGTTCGCCATTCGCGGCGAGGAGTATCGAGACCCCCGCATTTTGCTTAAAGGCTTGGATGATTTGATGGCCCTTGGTGCCGAGCACCAGGTCTGCGCCCATGGCCCGCCATGCTCTGGAAAAGACGACATTCGGACCTCACTTGCACAGTATCGTGATTCGATTCAATTCATTTGGGATCAGACTGTTAGGTATGCCAATCAGGGAAAGCCGCTTGATGAACTCACCCAGAACATCAAGCTGCCCGAGCACTTTGAATCGGACTTTCGCACGCAACAACTGTATGGCGTGGTCGAGCACCACGTGAGGCAGGTGTATACAGGCCTATTCGGTTGGTTTGATGAGGATACTCGCCATTTATTCCCAATGACCCCTTCAGATCGCGCTACTAAAATGATTGCCGCCATGGGGGGAGAGGCCGCCGTTCGTGATCGGATTCAATCGGCGGTGGCCGAAGAGGATCTTCGGTGGGCACTAGAGCTTGCCAGCATGCTAGTGGATGGGGCGAGGGAGGACGCTGTTCAAGACAACGGCGCGCTTTTAGCGTCGGTTTTGCGGCAGATTGCTTCCTGTTCGCCCTCAGCTAACGTGAGAAACTGGGCTCTTACCCGAGCGCTGTCGCTTGAAGGGAGGCTCAACCTTGACCGATTTCTGGTGCATCGATTCCGCAAGGCAGAGGTTCTTGCCGCTCCGGCAGCAAGATGGGTGCCTGTCCTTAGGGTCTTGCTTGATTACCCCGCTGCGCATGGTCTAAGCGGCTCCATCGGCTTTACATTCGACGACGGATCTAGTGCGGGTCTTTTATTCCGTAATCAGGTGGCTGTGCCCATCGAATCAAATAAGGCTGCGATCATTTGGTCTTTGAGTAAATCAGCCTGGGCTGACCTTTTGAGTTGCAAGGCGACGCTGTCTGACACGCTCTCGCGAGAGAGTAACGTGGCTGGAGGCACGGCGGACGACGTGCGCCTGTTGCTGAGCTGTTTTGATATTGAGAGCTTTAAGCAGTAGGCGAGCCAATGACTGACTTACCCAAACCTAGCGAGTTGTTTACCGGAGAGATCGGCAGGCTCTATGGAGAAGCATCGCCAAGAAAGTTGAACTTGAATCAACCAGCCAAAGGAAAACCCAACGTGCTTTTGGTTATGCTTGATGACGTGGGGTTCGGCAGTTTCTCCGCTTTTGGCGGCGAGATTCCAAGCCTCGGGGTCGATAAAGTGGCGCGCAGCGGGTTGAAGTTCAACCAATTTCACACCACGGCATTGTGTTCACCAACACGGGCGGCCCTCTTAACCGGACGCAATCACCACAGCGTTCATATGGGCGGGATCACCGAAATCGCAAATAGCTTTCCCGCCTACGATAGCGTGATTCCAAAAGAGTCGGCCACGATGGCCGAAGTGCTGAAGTTGAGCGGTTACAACACGGCTTGCTTTGGTAAATGGCATCTCACACCCTCCTGGGAACAAAATCCTGCNGGTCCTTATGACCGGTGGCCAACGGGTCTTGGCTTCGAGCGGTTTTATGGCATTTTGGGCGCAGAGGCGAGCCACTGGGAGCCACCTGTTTATGATCAAATCACACCGATCGAGCCCCATCTTGGTCAGGACAATTACCATCTCACCGAGGATCTAGCGGACCAGGCCATCGACTGGATGGCACGCCAAAAAGCTTCTGCGCCCGATAAGCCGTTCTTTTGTTATTTCGCGCCCGCTGCTGTCCACGCACCCCATCACGTTGCGCCGGAATGGATTGATCGGTTCAAAGGTCAGTTCGACGATGGTTGGGACGCGCTGCGTGAGCGGACGTTTGAGCGGCAATTGNAAACGGGGATTATCCCCGAGGGGACGCGACTGACGCCTCGTCCTGATCAAATCCCGTCTTGGGATGACTACCCAGACCGATATAAACCCGTGGCCCGCCGTTTGATGGAAGTGTTCGCTGGTTTTCTTGCCCATACCGATGCTCAAGTATTACGGGTCATTGAAGCCCTAGAAGAGCTAGAGTGCTTTGAGGACACACTGGTTATTTATCTCACCGGTGACAATGGCGCCTCTGCAGAAGGAACCATTCACGGCGCTTGGAGCGCGCCCTCGTTTCAGAATGGAATCCATGAAGATCCCGAGTGGCTNCTTGAACACATAGATGACTTCGGCACTGATCGCTGTGAAAACCATTTCAATGTGGGCTGGGCTTGGGCACTAGATTCGCCGTTTCAGTGGATGAAACAAGTAGCGTCTCATTTCGGTGGTACGCGAAATGCGCTGGCAGTGTCTTGGCCACGAGGGTTCGAACATGACGCCAAGCCGCGCTCACAATTTCATCATGTGATTGACGTTGCACCAACGATCTATGAGGTCGCAGGGATTGTTCCGCCAGGTCGGGTGAATGGCATTGAACAAATGCCATTGGACGGCACCAGTATGGGTTATGCCTTTCACTCATCAGTAGCACCAAGCCAGCGCNCGACNCAGTATTTTGAAATTTTGGGGAATCGAGGGATCTACCACGAAGGCTGGATGGCTTCTTGTTTCCACGGCCGCTTACCTTGGATTCGCTTTGCGGGATTTGAATTTGATGGGCCTGAGGAGCGTTGGGAGCTTTACAACATTGCTGACGATTTCTCACAGTCACATGATTTGGCAGATACGCAGGCCGAACGCCTCGCGTCGATGAAAGCGCTGTTTGAAGCGGAAGCCGAGAAGCGGGGCGTATATCCACTGCGAGATGCATCGGCTAGAAGAGGCGGTGACTATGCGGTGCCTCACTCGCTTGATGGGCNAAATAAGATCNCCTACAACAGGCATCACACGCGTATGCCCGAACACGCCGTCTTGAACTTAAAGAACGTGTCTTACTCCATCGAGGCANTCATCNACATTAAGCAAGCCGCCGCGAAAGGCGTCATTGCTTGCCAGGGTGGCAACATGGCGGGCTGGAGCCTTTACCTAGATGAGGAGAGCCGGCCGGTTTATCTGTATAACTATTTCGGACGAGCGCTCACTTATGTGCGAGGCCAAGCGCCTGTCGCTAGTGGCCGTCATCGACTCACAGTCATCTATGAGCACGACGGTGGATTTGGGACCGGCGGCCTTGCCCACTTGTTAGTCAATGGTGAGGAAGTTTCTCGCGAGAGAATCAATGCCACGGTCCCCGTGATTTTCTCGATGAGCGGGGAAACGTTTGATATTGGGCGTGATACGGGTGCGCCAGTGGGTCCTTATGAGCATCAATTTCCCTTCTCAGGCGACATCGAGTCCGTCACCCTCGAACGGCTAAATCAGCCGGATAGTGCGACAGCAAAATTGGAGCGACAAGGTCAATTCAAAGCCAGTCTCTCAAGCCAGTAATTAGGCTTGATTGAGTCGTTGGCTTGGCGAGTCTGTCCGATCTTAACTACCGATAGTTGGCGAAAAACGTTCTGAGATCTTGGGCAAGTGCCCCTGGGGCCTCTAGGGCTGCGAAGTGCCCGCCGCGGTGTTGGATACTCCAATGCCTCACGTTATATAGCCGCTCGACCCACGCCCTCGGCGGCAAGTAAAGCTCGCCGGGGAACACAGCGTGGCCCGTCGGAACTTCAATTCGGCCCTCCTCAAACAGGTTAGATTGAACATGAGCGGACTCGTAGTACAGGCGAGTAGACGCCGTAATGTTTTGGTTAAGCCAGTAAAGCATGACGTTGGTGAGCACCTCATCTTTGCTCACGATCTGCCACAGGTCTCCCTGATGGTGGGTCCAGCCATGAAACTTTTCCAATATCCAAGCGAGCAACCCCGCAGGGGAGTCATTCAGCCCGTATCCCAGTGTCTGCGGCTTGCTGCCCTGGATGGCCTGATAGCCGACGCCATCAACCATTTTTAGTCGACTAGCGTTTAAACGGGCTAACTCATCATTGGAGAGACCGGCGAGTGGGTCGGGGTCATCCTTGGGGCGAGGCGCAAAAATGAGATTGAGGTGTAGTCCAACGATTTGCTCTGGCGCGAGTCGCGCATGCCAACTGCTGATGGAAGAGCCCCAGTCACCGCCCTGTAGGCCATAGCGCTCGTAGCCTAGCTGGCGCATGAGTTCGATATGATCGTTCGCCACTTCACGCTGGTCAAAGCCAGGTTCTGATGGCGCTTCTGAGAACCCGTAGCCTGGAATGGAAGGGCAGATTACATGAAAGGCCTCGCTCGCTTGGCCGCCTGCGAGCTCTGGATGCGTGAGCAATGGAATGATTTTTTGGAACTCGACGATAGAACCAGGCCAGCCGTGGGTCATCAGTAAGGGCAGAGCCTCTGCGTGAGGGGACTTCGCGTGAATGAAATGCGTCTCCCTCCCCCTAATAGTTATCAAGCGATGATCGAGGGCGTTTAATGCTGCTTCTTCTCGACGCCAGTCATAGGCGGCGAGCCAGTAATCCACTAGAGATTTGAGTTCCCTGACGTCTGTCCCATAGGCCCAGGGTTTACCGATACTGTCGGGCCATCTCGTGTTGCCCAACCGCTGATGTAGATCGGCAAGCACTGCGTCTTCGACTTGAATAATGAATGGCGTATCCAAAAGGC
>PBWF01000051.1 GCA_002728935.1 Gammaproteobacteria bacterium
AGCTGGGAAGCGACTATGAATCAAGCACTACAAGACTCCGTTTTTATGAAAGCCTGTCGAGGTGAACCGACACCCTACACGCCCATCTGGTTGAATCGTCAGGCGGGTCGATATATGAAGGAATATCACGAGGTCAAAGGCCAAACGCCAAGCTTAGATTTTTTCAAAACCCCAGATCTCGCTGCGAAGGTGACCTGTGATGCCCAGCGGATTTTAGGAGTTGACGCCGCCATACTATTCGCAGATTTGCTTCCTATTCTTGAGCCGNTTGGGTTTGATCTTGACTACATCGCGGGGTTTGGTCCCTCAATTAGCAATCCAATTAGGACGCTTGAGCAGATCGATGTGATGACGGCTCCCCCAGCCATTGAATCAATGCCTTACATTGCCGACGCCATTCAACTGATTCGCAAGGAACTGCCCTCTGATNTTCCCTTGATCGGATTCGCTGGCGCCCCTTTCACGCTCGCGTCCTATGCCATTGAGGGGCAGGGTTCAAAAAACTACACCCACGTGAAGCGGCTCATGTACTCGCATCCTGAAGCTTGGCATCAGCTGATGGACAAGATCGCGACCACAGTGATCGATTATGTCAATGTTCAAATCACCGCGGGNGTTCAAGCGGTCCAGCTGTTCGATAGTTGGGTTGGGGCACTGGGGGTGTCAGAGTATCGCCGGTTCGTTGCGCCCCATTCTTTGAAGCTGATCAAGGGGATTCAGGGCACTGTACCCATCATTCACTTTGGGACGGGCAATCCCGCGCTTGTGCCTGATATGGCGGCTTGCGGTGCNGAGGTGATGGCCCTCGATTGGCGCTCTCCGTTAATCCCAACGTGGGATGCAACCGGGGCCACTGCCGTGCAGGGCAACCTAGATCCCATTGCGCTGCTCGCAGAAGAGCGCGCTGTGTTGTCGGAGGCCAATCGAATTTTAGAGGAGGTTGGCACGCGACCGGGGCACATTTTCAACCTTGGCCACGGGATTATTCCCGAAACGCCAGTGGATCATGTCAAAGCCCTTGTTCAATATGTTCAACAAAGGTCGAGTGAGATCAGAGCTTAATTAAGCGACAAGTGGTCTANAAAGCGTAGCGCTCAACTTAATCTTCATAGCTGCCTGACGAGGACCTTAGAGTTTCGACGATCGTCGTAGGTCGCGCGTTTGGTGAGTGGTAAAGCTGATTGATCCGATCGCATGAAGCCCCGCTCCAAAAACCAATGCTCGGTCTGCGTTGTTAGCACAAAGACACTTCGCAACGCTTTTTGAGCGGCTTTGTGCAGCAGCGCGCCCAAAATTCGCTCTCCGTAATCTTGGTCGCGATGTCCCGGGTGAGTGGCAAGACCCGCAATTTCTGCGGTGTCTTCAAACGCATGCAACGCGCCGCAGCCAATGAGTGCTCCTTCAAGGTCGAGCACTAGGTAATCTTCAAGGTGCTGCTCTATCGAATGGATGTTTCTTGGAATTAGTGCGCCTGATTGCTCAAGGGGTTCAACCAGTGCCCTTATTGCATCGACNTCATCGAGCGTTGCGGGCCTGATCAGTGCGGAGCCGGGCGTGATGATGGTCCCTGATCCGGTTAAGGTAAACAGTTCTTCTAACAGGGCGCCATCGTGAGTGTGGCTTACCAGGTGGCATCGCCTCGANTGCGCATCGAGATCACTCGTTAACAATGCATCTATCCCAGATGCCATACCAGCGTTGCTGCGGGACAAGCTCGCTATGGCTTGTGCTTTGGGCAGTTCACTGACGCGCTGGCTAGTTTCATCTTGAATACCGTGGGTCGGCAGAAAGTAAATGAGTTTATCCGCCGAGAGTGCTTCTGCTACCTGGCCAGCCAGCGCCTTGCAATCCAAAACGAACGTCTCGCCTGTCAGGGANTANCCGATTGGGGGAACAATCACCAACATGTCATCATCGAGCAGCGCAGTTATGGCACTGGTGTTGACCTTTCGCGTTTTTCCGAGTGGNCCCTGATCCTCCCCGTTCATCACGCCGAGTGGTTGCGCGCGAATGAAGTTGCCAGTGCAAGCGACTAAATCAGAGTAAAAAGGAGAACTGTGATGAGCATTGGCGGACAGCTCAGCAATAAGTTGATGTGTCTCTCCGCCGACTTCTGAGATCCAAGCTTNGATAGGGGCTCTTTTTGAATCAGTGCTTTTCGAATCCGTTGAGGCTGCATCGTCTAGCGCGCAGCTCCCGTGAACCAAGATGATCCGGACGCCTAGGGAATGCAGTAGGGTGATGTCGCGAAGCACGTTCGAAACATTGTCGCTGGACATCGCCTGATCATCGAGACAAAGCACAAAGGTTTTTTGACGATGCAGATAGATGTAAGGCGACGCCCGGCGGAACCATAAGATGGGGTCGATTGTTTCAGCCATGTTGAGAACTCTAAGTGATTGAATCATCTCGGAATAAGCGCCGCTAGTATACGCCTCATTCGCCCTGATGAGCGATAGGGCTGGGTGCTTAAGCCCGACGGTTATGCGCCTTTATAGTTGGNATCGTAGAGCNTTCTTCGACCACCNTCGGGTGCTGATTTGAATCGGCGGTGAACCCACCAATANTCNTCCGGTGCTTTTTGAANCTCTGCCTCGATGACTCGATTCATCGCGGTNGCGTCGTCCAGTTCGTTGCCAGAGGGNAGNGTCGAAGGTGCTNGCGTGAGGCATANGCGGTAATGATCCTCNCNCACCCGAAAATGNCTCATAAAAATGATCNTNGCGTCGGTCATTGACGCNAGCCTNGANGTCGNTGTGATGGTCGCGGCTGGCGTGCCNAAAAANGGCGCAAACACTGCGTTCTCAGGACCATAATCNTGNTCTGGCGCNTACCANACGATGTNCCCGGCGCGNAGCCTNCTCACAACNTCTCGAATGTTGCTCTGCTTGATGACNTGGTCGAAATANTGATTTCTCCCNTGCACCATGAGNGCTTCGATGAACGGCTTGCGACTAGGCTTNTACATAACATCGAATGGGATCTCTCGACTNAGGAGTGCACCAGCCATATCGAGGGTCGCGAAATGCATGCCAACCAGCAGCACCCCTTGATGAGGCGGCCGTTCTTCTCGGAGTAAATCTAACCCTTCGATGTCTAGATGTTTGTCCGCCAATTGCTCTGGCCTGACCCATGCGGTCAGTGTTTCTAGCAGTCCGAGAATGGTTGAAGAAGCCACCCTGTTGGCTAGCGCTTCCCGCTCAGATGTCCTGAGGGCGGGAAAGCAGATGGCAAGATTGGCGCGAACAACACGCATGCGGCGACCAGCAACGATCGGAGCGAGCCTCGCTAACCATNGGCTGAGGGTGGTCTGGTTAGCGTGGCTGAGGCTGGTAATACGGNGTAGTAACCACCAAAGCAATCGGTGCGATAGTGGGGACACGTCATTGGTAGACTGGTGCGGGTTCATGAGGTCCATTCAAGCCGATCCGGCGAGATTTTAGGCGTTTATCGTGAAGGGCGCGATAGTGGCGTGTTAGAGTTCAAGCGAAGAACGGTATGCCCTTTAATCTTGTCCTTAAAGGCCAGCTATGCTGCGCATCTATCAACTGCTGATCTTGATATTGCTACCCGTTGTGGTGCTCCGGCTGATCTATCGATCTATTCGTGAACCCGCTTATCGTGCCCACTTGGTTGAGCGCTTTGGATGGGTTGGTGATTACCCTACTCATGACGTTTGGATCCACGCTGTTTCCGCGGGCGAAACCATCGCCGCTGAGGCGCTGATCCGATTATTACTCGAGGAAGGGCGCTCGATTGTTCTGACCGTGACCACGCCAGCTGGACGAGAAGCGGCACAACGACTGTTCGGTCCGTCGATCACGCTGGTTTACGCGCCTTATGATGTGCCCTTTTGCGTGAATCGTTTTTTGATGAGTATGGCGCCTCGCGCGGCGCTGATCATTGAGACGGAAATTTGGCCGGGCTGGCTTGCGGCGCTTGAGCGTCAAGGCATACCTGCCGCACTGATCAATGGCAGGTTATCGGAGAAGTCGTACCGGCGGTATGCACGGGCCAAGGGGCTAATCCAAGCAGCGCTTCAATCCCTTGCGCTGGTGGGCTGCCAAAGTGAAGCGCATCGTGAGCGGTTCTTGGCGCTTGGAGCTCGTGAATCGAGTGTTCAAACCCTTGGATCAATTAAGTTCGATGCGGGCCTCCCTCCAGATTTTCAGGAGGATGTGCGAAGGACAAGGCTTCGTTTAGGGCCAGAACCCATGCTGCTCGCGGCCAGCACGCACGCGCCTGAGGAATCCTTTTGCCTCACAGCATTCGAAGCCCTCAAATCTCAATATCCGACGCTCCGATTAGTGCTCGCGCCGCGCCATGTTCATCGCGCAAATGGTTTAGTCAACGACACTGTCAGTGCGGGGTTTAAAGCAAAGATGACGAGTCAGAACGGGCCTTTGAATGACGTTGATGTGGTTGTGCTCGATGAAATGGGACAGTTGCTGACGTGGTACGGCGTTGCACAGGCGGCCTTTATCGGCGGAACGCTCATCGACCACGGGGGCCACAATTTTATGGAGGCCGCCGCCGCTGAATGTCCAGTGGTAGTGGGTCAGTCGCTGTATAACTTTGAGTCGATGGCTGCGCTATTTTTGGCTGAGCGGGCAATGGTCCAAGTCCAAGATGAGCAAGNGCTAGGCACGGCTTTAGGTCAGCTTCTGAGCGATGATGAAGAACGGTCAAGGCTGAGAGATAGCGCTCTGCGGCTCGTTCACCGTGAATCAGGGGCGCTCGACCGAACACTTGCTGCGCTAATCGCTGCGAACGTCTTACCGGGTATTGCTAAGGGGTCCGAGCGATGATCAATCTTCTTATTTTGTGCACGGGTAACGCTTGTCGCTCGCAAATCACCGAAGGCTACTTTCGGGCCTTACGAGGGGATGAATTTTTCGTTCGTTCCGCTGGTATTGAAGCCCATGGCTTGAATCCAACGGCGGTCGCTGTCATGGGAGAGGCCGGCATCGACATTAGCGGTCATCGGTCAGAGGTAGTGACAGACGCCATGATTCAATGGGCAGATGCCGTGATCACCGTATGCGGAAATGCGCGAGAGGCCTGCCCGGTACCCCCAGCTGGCGTTGCAGAAACGCATTGGCCCATTCCTGACCCTGCCGCCATCGAGGGCGACGATGCTGTTGTCTTAGCAGGGTTCCGCTCGGTGCGCGAAGACATCAGAGCGAGAGTCGAACAATTCGAGCTAGGCACTGAGGCTCGGGCGCCGGATGCTTCGTGCTAAGCTTTGCTGCAGCGCAATAGAGTATGAACTGAGCTCGTGGATTTTCATAAACGCAAACGGTATGTGCCAGATCTTATTAAAGATATGGCAGCTTGCGATGCGAATTACATTCGTATCCGGCGCCTATTTGCTGACCTAGACGAGCAAGACACCCGTCATTTCGGGTTGGCGAGCGAGCATTGTCGGGCTTCGGTAACCATGCATGTGCTCGAACGTGCGCGATATACCGCAACCTTGTCCATTGAGCTTGACCAACTGGATATTGGCTTGAACTGGCTGATATGGCCGCAGTTCGAAGTCAGGGTATACCATGACCTGGCGACTGCTGAAGTGTTACGCGTCGGCCAATCGAGGAAGCTGAGGCAAGTCTATTCACTGCCCAACCCCGAGCACTACCAGCCCGACGAGAAGTCCCAAGTGAACCAGCTGCTCGGTGAGTTGCTGACGTTGTGTCTGTCACACGGGATGGCCACTGACCCAATTTCGATTGTGTAGGTTCTTCGTAGAATATTGCCCCGGTATAATCGCGGCCGCGGAGACACAGATTCTGCCTGCTGATAATGCTGAGGCGCCGGCGCGCTGACACCAAAACTTGCTGAACACCAGGACGGTATGACTTATGGCCAAAAGTTATCAATCGGACGCGATCGAGGTTCTTGAAGGGCTAGAGCCTGTCCGAAAGCGCCCCGGGATGTACACAGACACAACCCGGCCCAATCATCTGGCACAAGAGGTCATCGATAACTGCGTC
>PBWF01000052.1 GCA_002728935.1 Gammaproteobacteria bacterium
TGTTGATCACTTTGAGATTGAAACAAGTGGCGTTGATCCAGAGGTTGCAATAACGGCTGGGCCTCAGTTGGTAGTGCCTATTATGAACGCCCGTTTTGCGTTGAACGCGGCGAATGCTAGGTGGGGCTCTCTTTTCGATGCGTTGTATGGAACGGATCTCATTCCTGAGGGAACAGGTACTGAGAAGGGGTCATCCTATAATCCTCAGCGAGGGGACCTCGTCATCGAGAAAGCAAGCGCAATGCTCGATGAGATGGTGCCACTCGCATGCACAACGCATTCCGAAGTCGTTCAGTATGCCGTGGACGAAGCGGGCATTATTGCAACGCTCTCATCTGGCGAGACAGATAGACTCCGCCAACCTGAACAGTACGTGGGATTTAAGGGTGATCGTGTAGCACCTGATTCGCTGCTGCTAAAAAATAATGGGCTCCACATCGAACTGCAGGTCGACCCAAATCATCACGTCGGTGCAGCCCATCCAGCCTCTGTCAAAGACGTCATCATGGAATCCGCTCTCACAACGATTCAGGACTGTGAGGATTCGGTGGCGGCAGTAGACGCGGAAGACAAGACGCTGGTTTATAGAAACTGGCTCGGGCTGATGAGGGGCGACCTCAAGGAAAGTTTCGAGAAAGATGGTCGCGTGATGACGAGAGAGATGGCGCCAGATCGCGTGTATACAGATCCTGCCGGGCAGGAGTTGACTCTCCCAGGCCGCAGTATTCTGCTAATTCGGAATGTTGGGCATCTGATGACCAGCGACGCGGTGCTCTGGGGCGGTGGCGAAGAGGCACCCGAGGGGATTTTGGACGGGTACTTCACTAGTACCATCGCCATGTATGACCTAATGGGCAAAACCAGTCGAAAGAATTCTCGGACTGGTAGCGTCTACATTGTGAAGCCAAAGATGCATGGCTCTGAAGAGGTTGCCTTCGCTAATGAGCTATTCGGTGCAATTGAAGCGCGTCTCGGCCTGACTCCGCTGACGCTCAAAATGGGAATCATGGACGAAGAGCGTCGCACCACGATTAACTTGAGACGTTGCATATACCAAGCCAGACAGCGAGTGATCTTCATCAACACCGGGTTTCTTGATCGAACGGGGGACGAAATTCATACCAGCATGTTGGCCGGCGCGGTGGTTAGAAAGGCGGCGATGAGGCAGCAGGATTGGATAAACGCCTATGAGGATTGGAATGTTGATCAAGGCCTAGCGACAGGGTTTAAGGGTAAAGCGCAGATCGGGAAGGGTATGTGGGCCATGCCGGATGAAATGGCACAAATGATGGCCGCAAAGATTGTGCACCCCGTGTCAGGGGCCAGCTGCGCTTGGGTCCCATCTCCTACGGCGGCAACGTTGCACGCGGTCCACTATCACCAGGTGAGCGTCGCAGAGCAGCAGTCATTGATTCTAGGGAAGCAGAGAGCATCAATAGAGGCGCTGCTCAAAATCCCGCTTCTGGCTGGAGAGAACCTATCTTCAGATGAAATCAACGAGGAACTTGAAAATAACGCTCAAGGTATCCTTGGCTACGTAGTGCGATGGATTGATCAAGGAATTGGTTGCTCAAAAGTGCCTGACATCCACGACGTGGGATTGATGGAGGACAGGGCAACCCTTCGTATCTCATCGCAGCATATTGCTAATTGGTTGCATCACGGCCTCTGCAGCGAGGCGGAGGTTCGGGCGGTGCTCGAGAAAATGGCCGCCGTAGTTGATGCCCAGAACGCTGGAGACAAACTCTACGAGCCCATGGCAGGTAATTTTGAGCAAAGTATTGCCTTTCAGGCTGCCTGTGATTTGGTGTTCAAAGGAACTGAGCAACCCAATGGCTATACAGAGCCTGTCCTTCATGCACGACGTCGTGAGGCCAAAGCAATGAAGCGTGCAATTAGAGCCTAGGACCAAACTACCTATCCTCCTAGGCTTCAAAATTAGGAGTAAGTTGGCGTCAGCGACATGCCNCCCCGGTGGCTTTTATGGCCGAGTGACGCATCCTGCCATGCCAGTCGGGCTTCTAATGCCCATGATGGCCTNTTAACCAGCCTTTCTTCCACATCGCATTAGGGGAGCAGTGCCCCACCGTCTACATCGATAACTACCCCGGTCATGTAGGTATTGCTCATGCAAAGTANAATTGCCTCGGCGACCTCTTCGGGCNGCCCCACGCGGCCTANAGGAAAATTGGCGCCGATTGCGTCCAGGGTAGCGGCTTTTTTCTCCCCAAAGTGATCGAACATAGGGGTATCAATAATGCCTGGTGCGACGCCGTTGATTCGAATAGGCGCGAGTTCGGGCGTTAGGGCTCGTACAAAGCCTTCAACAGCGCATCCGGTGCAACTGACCGAGATCATGCCTGGATTACACTTTCTTGCCGGCGTTCCGGAGACGAGCGTGATTGAAGCATCCTCTACTAAGTGAGGGACGCCTTGCCGAACAACATGGGTGTAGCCCCAAAACTTGTCAAAAGCGGCACGAAACTGCTCATCGCTTTGAGACATGAAAGGCCCGTTAGTACGAGTCGCGCCGGTTGCGGCGCCGATTAGGTGATGAATAGGGCCAGCCTCGCTAAATAACGCATTAAGTCCTTCGGGATCATGGGTGTCGACCTGTCTAAATTGGATATCGGGGTAGCTCGCCTGGCAGGCTTCGATTTTGTCTAGTGATCGCCCTGCGGCAAATACTGTTGCGCCACGTTGCGCGGAAGATATCGCTGTTGCCAGACCGATACCCGAGGTGCCCCCAATTACAACTACATTCATGCCGTCCATTGTTAGTCAGATCTCCAAGCTAGCGTTGCTTCTGTTTACTTACCGTTACCAAGACTCTACCAGCAGATCTTGCCTCGAACCATGGCCTTATGATTCGCATGACCTTGCGATTTGTGAAATGGCAGAAATCGCGTGCTAGAGTGCGCTGGCAAGGAACAGGAGGCATCGGTGGAATCACCCAAATGGTTGACAGGCGCGATGGCGTCTGAAGAGAAGGCTGCACTGACAGANGTTGATGGTGCGCAGATTGCTTATAGCGTCTGGGGGGACACGTCGAACCCCGGAATGATCCTGATTCATGGAAGTAATGCGCACCGTCACTGGTGGCAGTGGGTCGCACCGTACCTTGCCAGACGCTTTCGAGTAGCGGCGATTGATTTGTCAGGGCACGGCGATAGTGATTGGCGAGCAGCGTATTCGGGCGAGACGTTCGCCAAGGAGGTCATAGCTGTCTGCAGAGATGCAGAACTCGGAGAGAAACCTGTTGTGGTGGCGCACAGTTTTGGCGGATTTGTTGGTCTTGAGACGGCTCATCATTACGGGGACCAACTTCGAGGCGTGGTATTCGCCGATTTTACTGTGGCGCCGCGAGCGCAATATGTAGAGTGGGGGAATCAACGCGCCGAGCGTGGAGGTCCTGCTNGGCCCACCAGGATTTATGAANATCGTGACNTTGCCCTTGGGAGGTATCGACTGATACCCGAACAACCCAATCGATATCCTGAAGTATTGGCATTCCTTGCTGAGAAATCGCTGCGGGCGGTGGCCGGTGGTTGGACGTGGAAATTCGACCCCGCCTTGTTTGATGATCTTGAGATGGGNATCGATCAAACGGATAAGTTTGAGGCCCTTCGCTGCCCGTCCGCTTTGATATTGGGTGAGCACTCGACTGATGAGGGCGCATACTTTGCCGATCACATGATTCGGGTCGCGCCTTATGCTCTGCCCAGCATTACGCTCTATGAAACGCACCACCATTTTATGCTGGAGGAGCCGATTGCCACGGTTAGCGCGATTGAAGCCTTGGTGGCGCCGTGGCTTTAGTCAGGACGACAGGATCGTGAAACTAAGCCTAACGATTCCCNCTCGAGGTGTCTGATGCAAAATAAAATTAACCATCCGTTTGCACAAAGGAAAAAGTCGCATCGGCCCACCTTGTTGTTTGCAGTGGTAGCGATGCTAACGACTGGCGCCGCCAAAATAGCGCAGGCAGCGGACGTGGTGATTGAGACCAATCGAGGCGTGATTGAGGTAGTGCTGGACGTTGATCGTGCGCCACTGACGGTTGCTAACTTTTTGGCTTATGTAGCCGCCGATGGGTACAAGGATGCGCTGTTCCATCGGGTGATCCCAGGGTTTATGGTGCAGACCGGGGGCTATCGAAGCGATTTAACGCTGTTGCCTGAATCCGATGAGCTCAGGAATGAAGCAGATAATGGATTGACCAATCTNCGAGGCACACTGGCCATGGCCAGGATGGATGCCATTGATAGTGCGACACGTCAGTTCTTCATCAACGTCGCTGACAACCCACACCTTGATCATCAGCAGGAAAGTTGCACGCGGCGAGAGGAAGAACAGCGAGTGGCGGCCGCAGAGCGCGGACTCCTAAAGCCGAGAACTTGCGCGAGCTTTGGATACGCGGTCTTCGGTCGAGTCGTCGCTGGAATGGATGTCGTTGATGANATTGCTGATCAAGATACTGACATCCAGGGAGATTTTTTGGATTTTCCCGTCGAGCCGNTTTTCATTGAGCAAATAGTGATNAAGTAGAGGTCTACTCATGGCGATGCTATCCAATGGCCAACTGAGATTTGCGTACGGTTTACTCTTGACAGCCCTCCTCGCGCTCGGCACGCAAAGTGACCCACTCTCTGCGCAGACATCAGATGAATCGAAGGCGGATGACAAAAAGGAAGTGGCTCAAGTCACCATACTGTCGATGGGTCGTTCGGTGACAAGTCGCTTTAGACCAGCTCGCTCGCAACCATTTTTTCCTACCGCGCTTTATCTCAAGCGTTTTGATGAGAGCTTTTTGCCGAAAGCTCTTTTAACGAACTCTTTTTGATGAAAGCTTGCGACCGAAGCTGTTGAACAAAGCCGCCCAACATAGTTTCGAGATGTAGTGTNTGACAAACAATAAGTAGCTCGCGTGTTGATTGCCTGCAGGGAGGGNCTTTTAAAAAAGGCTCATCGTTATTAGCTCGCCCGCGAATGGCATGGTTCAGTGCTGTGTTGCTCAGTTCTCGCGGAGGCCAGGCTAGCCCTTGAGACCCTCAAATCATTTATTCGCCGCGGCACGCGAGAACGTTCCTCTTTCAGCACATTGACCCAGGGAGCCATTTATGGCGAGATCGAGGGTTATTGGTCAGCGTTGTGAGGAATACGCATGGCTGGACCGACCCTGTGAAGCGACCCTCTGAGCAGAAAGGAGGCCGTCATATGAAAATTGAATCGCTGACTCCGCATCTCGGTGCAAAAGTTTGGGGTATCAATTTGAGTGAGCCAATGAGCGATGAAACCTTTAGCCAGATTCAGGCGCTGATGAGGGATTGGTCGGTGCTGGTCTTCCCTGATCAAGATTTAACCCAAGAGGATCACAAGCGATTTGGGGCTAGATTTGGAACGCTGCACACGCATCCCATGCACCATATTCGAGCGGATATCGATCCCCATATTTTGAAGGTCAAAACTACCAAAGATTCTGCGTACACTGCAGGCGACGGTTGGCACACCGACGTCACTTGCGATGATCATCCACCCAAAGTCTCGCTGTTGTATATGAAAGAAGTTCCCGAGTGTGGCGGGGGCGATACGCTCTATGCCGATATGTATCTCGCTTATGAATTACTGTCGGAGCCGATGAAGCTATTTCTGAGCGGGCTTGAGGCCATTCATGATGGCGGGTTGCCTTACGTCGGTGCCTATAAATCGACGCCACCTGAGGGTGGGTATCCAGTAAGCACGCACCCGGTTGTTGCGATGCACCCCGAGACAGGGCGGCCGGTGCTGTATGTCAATAGTGGCTTCACGTCTAGGATCAAAGGGCTGTCAGCCTTTGAAAGTCGCAGTGTGCTCGACATGCTTTTTCGTCATATTGACTCGACGCCGAGGCTTACCGCTCGAGTGAGCTGGGAGCCCGGGATGCTGACGCTCTGGGATAACCGCTGCACTCAGCATCATGCTGTNTGGGATTATTATCCGCACTCACGTTACGGCGAGCGGGTTTCCGTCATTGCCGAGGATCGGCCCACAGCGTACAGCGATGCTTCAATACACTAGCGCTCTGGCTTGATCGAGCTTGTCTATCGGGACGGCTTGTGAGGACAACTTGTAAAGGCAGCTTGTGAGAATGGCCCTCAAGGAGCTGTCGTTAGGATGTCCTTTCGAACGATTTGCGCTCGAACACTGACTGGCTCGAGCGGCTATATCCTCTAGCCTCAGGCAATCCTGTAAACCTCTGCGGCAGTACCGTAGAACAGTCTTGCTTGTTCCGCTTCCGAACGCGATGCGACGATCTTTTTGAGACCGTTGTAAAGCACNGGGTAGGAAATCGAGTATTTGTCTACTGGGAAATTGCTTTCCATCATGCAGCGATGTACGCCAAAACAGTCGATCATGTGCTCGTAATACGGCTNTTGAGCNNCNACAAANTCNTCGCTAGNGGCNGGTNGNTCGCGCTCGCTCCAGCCAAACCCGTTGTCNGGCATAGCCATNCCGCCTAATTTCGCGANCACGTTCGGGCATTGCTCGGCGATCGCCNCGACATCCGCTTGCCATTCGGTAAAGCGCGCCTCTCTTGTGTCNGCATAAGGGCCNACNCCAAGGGGNGTACCGAANTGATCGAGGANCATAACNGTNTCTGGGCATGCCTTNGCNAAAGCTAAGAAGTCCTGATTTTGATAATGGTAGTGCCAAGTGTCATAGGTTAAGCCNAGATCTCCCAGCAGCCTGACGCCTGCTCGAAAATCAGGGTTCGCATAGAGCCCAGCCGGAGCAGAACCGGCAATGAAGAGCGCTTCCGGATGCGTCGCTCTAGCACCTGCGTGCCTGATCCCTCTAAACAACCCGCGCCCTAGTTCAGTGTGCTGAGAAAGCAGTGACCGTAGTTTGTCTGCGGGAAGCCTCAGGTCTGCCCGGCTGACAATGGCAGCGATTTGGGCCCGGTCCGGACACGCTTCAGCACGGCCAGCCTCGTCGGCAACAAATGCCGTTTCGCCAAGGGGAGCCTCCTCGACCGGCCCTGTCTTTCGATATTCAGCGTGACATTCTACGAAAACCGTCTTTTTGATACGGTGCCCGCTTTCAGTGTCTGACCAGAGGTCTTCAAGAAGATAGTCTCCCCCCGGGCGACGCCATAGATGGTGATGGGGATCGATGATAGGTAGCTCTGGTGAAACTATGGCTTCTTCGATTCGAGAGAGCCACTCAGTGGTTCCGGCCTCAGGGTGGGGCATGAAATCCTCGCGATGGTTGAGTGCAATGTTTCTGCGATAGTGTGGTTAAATCGAGTCGTTGGCAAGGCGGAGGGCAAGTGGCTTTCCATTCGCGCTCGCGGCAGTCGCGGTGAGGAAGGTTATGAACGAAGCCCCACAAGTGGTTGACCGTTTCTCTGAGCGGAGCGAAAGGAGAACGGGGTTGATCGACGAGCATGGGCGGGCGAACGAATAGGCCGGTCTCGAGCCGGAGGTAAGGGGTTCAGGCCTTGGCAGCAGAGCCTCGGCTCGT
>PBWF01000053.1 GCA_002728935.1 Gammaproteobacteria bacterium
TCCCGTCCCTTGAGAAGCAGGGGGACTTCTTCGAGCGGCCTTGCAGGTAATTGCTCGAACAACTGCTCGACCTCCATGACGTTTTCGGACACTGCCTCTACCATCCGGTCATGGATCAGCGATTTCAGCGCGACTCGCTCACGCTCTGATAATAAGCGGTGGAATTTAAACTCATAGGCGACCGCGCGCTCGATTCTACGCACTGCCGACAATCCACAAAGTTGTGCAATATCTGTTGCCTTTGAACTCCAAGGCGATTGCGTGCCAAAACGCGGGGTTACGAGCCATTTCTGAATCGCGTCGCCAGGCTCGCTGGCATGAGACGTCGCTATCAGCAAGGTTTCCAGGCGGGCCACATCCTGATCGGTCAATGAAGCGCCGTGATCCACCAAATAATGAAAATGGGTACCAACTAATTGGCCAGGTAACTGCTCGGCACTGATCAACGCCTGAACTTTATCTACTCGGAACGCGGAGAGTGCAGACTGGCCGATAAGATGAAGCATCAGATCTTGTCTCCGCTAAAAATTGTAGTATACCGATTCATCTGTTTATGCGGGCGAGATTGCGACCGAATGGCTAGAGCTCATTGTGATTATCGATGGGGTATCGCCGGAACACATCACCCCAGTCCTTCGACGCAACTCAAATAAAGGATCCTTCATCATGGCCGAAGAATTGATCATCGATTCCAAGCTTGACCGCGCTGCTGCTTATGACTCACTCATTCCGCAAATCGCCTCACTGATTGCTGATGAGCATGACTGGATCGCGAACCTGGCCAACGTGTGCGCCGCGATCCATTCAACTTTTCAGTTTTTGTGGGTCGGCTTTTACCGAGTAATCGATCAAGCCTTGGTACTTGGTCCGTTCCAAGGACCGATTGCTTGCACTCGAATCTCAGCACATCAAGGGGTCTGCGGTGCCGCTTGGTCTGCTAATAAGCCAATACGTGTAGACGATGTCGACGCTTTCCCCGGCCACATCGCCTGCAGTTCTGAAAGCCGATCAGAAATCGTCATTCCTATCTCCATCGATGGGCAGGTGGTTGCCGTCTTAGATATCGATAGCCATCGACTGAGTGATTTCAGTCAAATCGATGAGCAAGCCCTCGTTCGTATTTCGGCGCTGCTTAGCGATCGATATCCAATTAACGCATCAAACGAGTTATAACCCGCCGGCTCATGGAGCCAGTCGCATTCAACTTCTGACACTCTGAACTTACGGCGCGCGCGGACCAGCTTGCTCCGCCCGACGTTGCGCGAAAAAGCGCTTGAGCAGTTCGCTGCATTCTTCTCTCATCACGCCTTCGACAATGTCGATGCGGTGATTAAAGAATGATTCATCGAGCAACCCTAATTGTGAACGAACAACGCCCGCTCGAGGCTCCCTTGTGCCGATTACCAAACGGGCAACCCGGGCGTGCATCAGTGCACCCGCACACATGGCACAGGGCTCCAAGGTGACGTAGAGGGTCGTACCGGGCAGGCGGTAGTTTCGCTCCGAAAAAGCCGCATCGCGGAGCGCGACGATCTCTGCATGGGCAGTAGGGTCGTTTGCAACAATGGGCTGGTTATACCCCACGCCAAGCACCTCATTTTCGCAAGCTAACACGGCGCCTACCGGGACTTCTCCCGCCTGTTCCGCCATTTTCGCTTGCGTGATGGCGAGCCGCATCATGACCGCATCGCGCTCACTGATGGCCTGCGCCTGGCTCTGCCATTGATCATTCACTGTCTGTCTAACCCTCAGATTAAAGCGACGCCCGCGATCCACTCGTGGAAATAGAAGCTGAGGCTTGTTGCTACCGCCGCGATAACAATGGCAACCAAATCCATCGATATAGATCCCTCACGTGATGGCGCTTTCCCTCGACTCGCCGCGGTTAACGCAGACGCGGCCGCAAACAATGAAAACCCCAGAAAAATAAGCCATGCATGCGCGTGTGGATTCATCACTGCATGGCCAAGGCCCCATATCAAAAGGCCTATGGTCATCGGATGCCGGGTGGTTTTTCTAATCAGCCCCGCCACGTTGGCGCTCACCATAAAAAGCCAAGCAAAAAACATCCACATCGTGCTCGTTTCCCTGACCCAGAGCGGACTTTGGACTTCAAAGAACACGCCTCGCTCATAGCCGTAAATCAGCAGCACTAAGCCTACAACACTGATCAGCGAGTACACGCCTTTGTATCTAGATTCCCCCAGCCGACTGGCAAGTGGTCTTTTGAATGCTGAAACAAGCATGCCCGCATGAATACCAAAAAACATCAACCAACCTATATAGAACATGTCTTCCCCTTACTTTTTGACCTGAGCTTTCATTTCGGCATCATTGCTTGGCATTGATCGGCAGATGGGGTTCCGGTTGCGGAAGCACTGTCTTGGCAGTTCAGCTTCTAATCTTTATCCGAGTCATTCAAGGGGGCCGTAATTTGCTCAAAGGCAGGCGCTTTGGAACCTGTCCAAATGAACTGAACACCGTCGATACCTNCAGCCTCACTCAATTCNANGNGACANTANCCNANGCCGCTCTGNATCAGNTACCGCTGACCAGACAAANTNGCGAACCCTTTCACTCTTTGNANCTGTGGGTTCGACACAATNAATCGNTCNAGGTCTGAGGCANTCATTGANGNGNTNACTGTNACNGCTCGATGCTGAAATTCAGGCTTGTNACTTCCTTTNGGACTANGCACNNCNTGCGCTNTTTCNGTCTGCCAGATCCAATNGGGCAACGCTCCTTCCGCCTCGAGGAACTTTGTNCGCTGATGCCACNGTGACCNNGTGGAGCGCCAATCTGGGAATGCCCGTGTCGCAACAATCAATTGAGCCGCATTAAGNTGATCTTCGACGATCTCNCTCACCCAGNGGCTCTCAAGTAATTGCTCNATTCTGAGNCCATCAACNACTGCCATCGCTGAATTCANCTGNATCCCTGGGAGCTGCATGAGTTGCACCNTCAACCGACTGAGTCGCGCGACNCCACTCGTCTCTACGACCAGCCAATCAAATCCCNGGCTNGCCATTCGATCGACCTGCAGTGAGAGGTCCGCGCCAATTTGACAACACGCACAACCATTGGTCAGCGTAACCATNGCGGTAGACCGCGTCTCAATGAGTGCTTGGTCAATCGGTAAGGCACCGAGGTCATTCACGATTACGGCAAAAGGCCTTTGAGCGGCCCTAAGCATGCGATTAACGAGCGTGGTTTTGCCCGCGCCCAAGTAACCGCCAATCAGGGTGAGTTGCGTCGACACTAATGGGCCTCCGTATTCATCCGCACCTTGCCCTCAAAGATGGTCGCAACCACATCAATATCGCAGATCGACATCGGTTCAACTTCAAGTGGGTGATCGGACAAAACAGTGATGTCCGCGCGCTTACCGGCCCTCAGACTGCCTGTTTCTCTCTCGATGCCCAGAATCTTGGCGGCATTCAGAGTTACTGCCTGAAGCGCCTGCTCTGGCGTCAGAGCCTCTGATGGCGCCATGACTTCGCCCTGAGCATTCACTCGATTGACGGCGACCCACATATTTAAGAGCGGCTGGGCGGGTGCCATCGTAAAGTCACTGTGGAGTGCGGTCACAACGCCCTCGTTAAAAGCCGTTCCCAGCCGTGCCATCGACGAGGCGCGCTCATAGCCCACGGACATTTCAGCGTATCTCGATGAAAGTTCGTGCAGGTAATACACATTCGCAGACACAGAAACACCCAAGGATTTCGCCCAGGCCAACTGTTCCGGNGTCGCGTACCCCATGTGCTCCAAGGTAAACCCGTGATTGACCCTGGGCGTTTCCAACTGGATCTTCTCGAGCATCCCTAACGTTAATTCCACTGCCCGATCCCCCGTCACGTGCACGTGGATACGAAATCCCGCATTCCAATATTCTCGAAGCTTTGTTTCTAGCACTTCAGGAACCATCAACCACTCACCCTCATGCCCATCCAAGTAACCAGGAGGTAGTAGCTGGGCGAGCTGAGAGAAAAAGGCACCATCGGCAAAAAATTTAATTCGCTTCCGAAAGCGATGTTTCGGCCCGCTCTCTGCTTCCAGCCGACTCAGCTCAGATAGCGACGCGTCTAACGTTTTACCGTGGGTCACGACACCACCATGGGGGACTTGCTCGACTCTAAAATAAGTATCGTCCCCACCAAGCACTGCGCTCGATTCCTTGAGTTCGCGCTCGAAGTCGAAGAGGCCTACCGCCATGTCGCCGATCGTCGTATGTCCCCCAAAATGAACGACCTCCTTCAGCCTGTTCAGCCCGTCTCTGAACCGGTCGTCTCCGAGGATAAAGGGATTCAGTCTGGAAATAGCGAACCCGAGGCCATTTTCATAAAACCGTCCCGATTGCCAGTCCACCTGCTTACGCGCCGCCGCCAAGGACTCGTCAATCTCAAGGTACTTCATGCACGCTTCGTTCATGTGCAGCTCATGGAAAGAACGATTCCACACCACTGCTGGCCGACTCGGAGTGACCCGATCGATCCGCTCGCGGTGCATATCCCCATGCCAGAGGTCGTGGTGGCCCCAGAATATGGCGATCTCGTCATCAATCTCAGACAGGATCCTCGCCATTTCAGCATCGAAACCCTCGGGCGAGGTTGTGGCCGGCACATCACGCCAGGGCAATGACCAAGGCATCGCGGTAATAAAATGCATGGGTAAAATTACCGCAGCCATCGCTGGATGGAGATGGGGGTCGATAAATCCTGGCACCATCACAGACGATTCGAACTCGCGGTGAATCACATGATCCTCGCGAATGAGCCATGGCTGCAGACTCTCAAGACTACCAACCTCGATAACCATCCCGTCTCGTATCGCGATGGCAGTCGCCTCCGGGAGACTGCGATTCATAGTTACAATGGACTTCGCTATGTACACATCAAGCATGGCGTGTTGCTCCATTTCGCTTGGGCTTAGGCTCCCTCTCGTGCAAATCGTTTCTTATTCTCAAAAGACGCCAATAAACGATCGATCCAAGTCGTCTTACCTCAGATGACCTGCGTGCTCGCCATCGGATTAGCCAACGTGCCCAGCTCCGACGCTATCCCTTTTTCATTTCTGCAACGATCTCACCTGCCAGTGCAACTTCCTCCTCCGGAGACCACGTACACACTTTTAGGTTAACAAGCGCAGCCCCCGCATCAACATACTCGAGCAATTGCTCAGCGACCTCTTTAGGTGTGCCAACCGGGGTATACCGCTCAAAAGCGGAGAAAGGAATCTTGTAAAACCGTTCCATGCCTTTCGCGACCGCGTCTTTTGCTTGGCTATGATTGGATGGATCAACGCCCACCCACGTCTGATAACCATGCAACCAGGGCACATTGGCTCTTCCAGCCTCAGCAGCTACCTCATCAACCAACTGAACGGCATTCGCAAATCGATGGGTCGAACACCATACCCCTATCCAACCATCGCCAAGTTGTCCGACCCTGCGAAGNGCAGCATCGGAGCGACCTCCCACAAGAATTGGGATCGGCTCGGCCGGACGTGGGCGAATCACCGCGTCCGTGATTTGAAAGATCTCCCCCTCATGGGTGACCGTTTCACCATTCAGTAACTGCCGAATGATCGCGAGCATTTCGTTCGCTCGACGGCCGCGGGTCTTGGGGTCTACACCGCAGATCTCCACCTCATGCCGATCTTCACCACCGACGCCGACCCCAAACGTAAACCGCCCAGGCGCTACTTTCGCCATGCTGGACAGTTGCCTTGCCACTGGCAACGGATGACGTAATGGCAACAAGTAAATACTCGTCATGACCCCTAGCTCGTCATGAAGTTGGGCCATGGCCGCAGCCTCCACAAAACCATCCGCGCCCGACCCATCGTGAAAGGACACGTGGTCTGCCAAGAACATGTGGTCAAAGCCAGCNTCAAACACCTGCTTCGCCATCGCTTTTCGATCGATTAGTCCCAAATCCCAGAGGATGGACGGTGTTGCTAATCCAAATTTCATATCCATGTGCCTCTTATATTGAAAAAAATTTTCAACGCGGTATGTCGCACGGGCGGCTTAATCAGTTCCAAGCGGTACCCTTCCCAACCATTTGAGGGCGATATGCCGTCTCCAATACTCTCAGAATGCGCCCCTCATGTAATCAAACACCGAACCAACCCGTATCGAATGATTCGATTATCTCAACCTTTCGCTCAATCACTCGACGCCTGACCCGTCTGGTGGACAAACGATAACGAGCAGCACCATCACTTATAAACGAACTAATAGAGCGGCAAGGACCCCAATGGAGGCGACTCGGTCAGATCGACCGACTGCATGGCTCTCGCTTGACGCACCGGTTCGGCCCTATTCCAGCCTCAGCAATCGAGCCATCTGATCCTGATTAGGGTACCATTCCGGTCCTTGGGCTGGTTCTGGGCAACTCAACCCTTTGCAAACCACCGATCCTGTAAAGCGCCCANTGGCATCGGTGCGCNACATAGCGCCCTAGCGATGATTTTTCTCACTCGCAAAGCCGAGCCAAGATTAGAACCCACTGACCGATGAAGATGGACTGTCAAGATGACCAACGACGAATTCAAGAAAGCTTTACCAGGCACTCAACTGGAATACTTTGATGCAGAGGC
>PBWF01000004.1 GCA_002728935.1 Gammaproteobacteria bacterium
TAAGTTGTAAATGTTTCCCGAGCTCCGCATGCACACTTGCCCATGAAACGCCTCGTCGGCAAGGGCTTCGTATGTGCCAAAGCCGGCAGGCAGCGCCATATCTTTTTTGTGTGCGATTACCCTTGCGCGTGTCGATAAACCGAACCACTCGCCCTCTGGGTGTCGCAGGTGAGCAGGGATTCGCTCTGACAACAACGCCGAGTCAACTGGCTGGAAGATACCCTCTTTTTCCGCTCGCCAAAGCCGTCCTGAATCGACAGTAATCAGCATATCGGCGGGAGAGAATTGATCCTCACTCTTAATTCGCTCGATTAACGCATCGCTGCTTCCTTCGATGAGGTTGACCTTGATCCCGGTTTCTTCCGTGAAGCGCTCGTACATGGCCATGTCAGTGTCATAGTGCCTGGCGGAATAAACGTTGACGACGTCATCCGCAAAGGCGAAGGGCAATCCAATTATTATAAAACTGAGGGATATTAGGTGTTTCATGTGTCTCTCCAAAGTGGATAAAGGTTGAGCGGGCCCTCACACCGCAGGAAAAATATTAAATTTATGCGCACCGAAGTCTACACCCACGCGCATACCAGTAGCGAGATCGGTCCTGTCGGTCTCTATCAGTAATCGATCGTTGCCTGATCGAAGACTAGCGATGGTACTACCTGCGCCGAACCTAACGTCGCTGACGACGGCTTGTTCGCCTGGAATAATCGTTGCGTCACTTTGCCGCACACAGACGATGACATCCCCTTTGAGTGGGGTTGATGAAACCACGGTGCCAAAAGAAGTTTCTACTCGACCATCTATTGCTTTGCCGGAAATTAACTGCGCGCCAGTCAGCGACAAAGCTACAAATGGGTGGGCAGGGTCGCGCCACAAGCCCTCGGGAGTGCCTAGCTGAACGATGCGGCCGTCTACTAGGCAGGCGATGCGGTCCGCCATCAGCATTGCCTCAACAGGGTCGTGGGTAACGAGCACGGTAGCGGTGCCCGTCTTCCTTAGGGCCCCTAGCGCGTCATCTCGCAGTGCCGTCCGTAGCGAGACATCGACATTCGCAAACGGTTCATCGAGGAGCATCGCGATGGGATCATTAGCCAGCGCGCGGATCAGTGCCACTCGCTGTTGTTGACCGCCAGAGAGTGTATGGGGGTATCGATCCTGAAAGTGAGTGAGCTCAACCAATGCGAGCAAGGAATTGATCCGTTCCTCACTCCCACCCTTCAAACCAAATCGAATATTTTCTGCTACGGTCATGTGAGGGAAGAGCGCATGGTCCTGGAAGACGAGGCCAACTCTGCGTGTTTCGGTGGGCACGGTTTGACTGACGGTGATCTCGCTGTCCCCAATGCGAAGCCGGCCCGCTTGGATAGGCTCAAGCCCTGCGATTAATCGAAGCAGCGTGCTTTTGCCGCTGCCTGATGGGCCTAGCACGCAAAGCACCTCTCCAGGCGCAACGGCGAGGCTGATTTCCTGGAGGATGGCTTGGTTACCGTATGCGTGGTTGAGCGACTCGATTTCAATAGTCATTTCAGGATGGGTTAGGGAGGATTGACTGTGCGAATATAGTGAATTCGTCGACCAAGTCCTAGTGTTGATTGAATCGATTAGGCCGGGCGCAGTCATTCGATCTGGGACAACATAAACCTTGACTCCTTGAACGGCTTGCAAATAGGGCCCTGGAAAGACGGGTGCCAATTCGATCGATGGATGAACTCCGTGATCATTTAAGTCGCTTTGGAAGGATGGGGCTTGAGCGCCGCGCGAGGGGTGAACCGCACTCAATACTGATCGCAGCCTACTGAGTCGGTGACTGGCAGTAGCAAGTACGTCGGGCATAGAGGAAACAAAACTGCGAAGCGAGTCGAGGAAACCATCCATTGCAAGGCTATAATGGATCCATCAATACCGTTCAGGCAGTCGAGGTCATGAAAAGCAAGCTCACCTTGTGGGACGCAAGCGCCGTATTGTTGGCGGTCCCGGTGGCATTGCCGGTATTGGCGATTTTGATCAGTTTTTTTGGGGGAAGTGGCGACACCTTTGGCCATTTGGCCACGACGGTACTGCCTGATTATCTGCTCAATACTGTCTTACTGATGCTCCTCGTCGGCGTCATTGCGTTGATGGTTGGTGTGCCCACCGCTTGGTTGACTGCAAGGTACCGTTTCCCGGGTAGTCGCGTGTTTCCTTTATTACTGGTGCTGCCGCTCGCGGCACCGGCCTATGTGCTTGGCTATGTTTATGCGGATCTGCTTGATTACACCGGCCTAGTGCAAACGAGTCTTCGAGCGTTGTGGGGCTTGTCGTCCTTGCCGCCCATTCGGTCATTGCCTGGCGCAGCGCTGGTCATTGCCTTCGCGGTATATCCCTACATTTTTCTACTGGCGAGGGTTAGCTTCTCGCAGCAAGCTGCCAATCACATTTTGGTAGCGAAAACGTTAGGCGCTGATTCAGGTCGTGTTTTTTGGAAAGTCGTGCTCCCGGTAGCAAGGCCCGCCATCGTCGGCGGGCTCGCGTTGGTACTGATGGAGACGGTTGCCGATTACGGCGTCGTTGAACATTACGGCGTGCAAACGTTTACGACTGGCATCTTTAGAACGTGGTTTGCCATGGGATCACCGAGTGGCGCCCTCCAATTAGCCGCCTGTCTTTTTGTGATTGCCGCTTTACTCGTGACGCTCGAGGAGATGAGCCGGAGGGGTCAGCTGGCTAACCCTGTGGCCCCAGTTCCTGTAGCGCTTGAGGCGTTGTCTGGATGGCGATCGTGGATGGCAAGCTTGATCTGTTTAGTCCCAGTGATGATCGGTTTTATCGTGCCGGTTACGGCGCTGCTCCTTGATGCGGTGGCTGAAGGGGACGCGCTCGACGTTGCAAGGTTAGTGTCCTTGATCAGCAATACACTGCTAGTCGCGTTGATCGCTGCTGGCATCTGCGTGGCAGCGGCGGTTTGGTTGGCCTATGCGGCGCGCCGCACTGAGCAGCCGCTCATTCGCTCGGGTATACGGCTAGCAACGCTGGGGTACGCCATTCCCGGAATGGTACTAGCGGTCGGGTTGCTCCAGCCTTTGGCCACATTTGATCGCAGCCTGGCGACGTTTATTTTGGAATCGTTTGAAACCAACATCGGTCTGCTGCTGACGGGATCGCTCGGTGGGCTTATCTTGGTGTATTTGGCGCGATTTCTGACCGTCGCGTTCAATAATGTTCAGAGCAATCTCATCCAAGTGAATGCTCGTTACGACGAAGTGGCAGCAACACTGGGTGCCCCCCCGTCGCGCATACTCCGCCGAATTCATATGCCACTCTTGCTGCCCGGCCTTGGCGCAGCGTTACTGGTGGTTTTCGTTGATGTGATCAAAGAGCTCCCCGCCACGCTGGTATTACGACCGTTCAATTTCGACACCTTGGCGACGCGGGTTTTTCGCCTGGCCTCTGATGAGCGATTGGCCGAGGCATCGACCGCTGCGCTGTTGATCGTATTGCTTGGAATAATCCCGACGCTCTTTTTGACGAAGCGTTGAGGGACGACCGAGCTCGCTGGGCTCCCGAGAGAAGACGCTCCACATGATTGAGGGTGATCACTACTTAACAGAACCTAGCCAGGCTAGAGACGAAGTCGCAGATCTGATCGCGGGATGGCTCGTTTAGCTCAGTCCCAGTCCAATCCCAATCCAATTAATGAAGGCGAGCGGCTTAAGCAGCTCCAGCTCCCGGGGGCACGAGCACTCAACGGCGCTCGTCGAGGGCCCAAATGGATTCAAAATCAACGAGGGTATTTAATTCATCCAGCGATGCGGCGCTATTCGCTTCCTGGCCAGTTGCCTGGAGTGTCCTCAAAGCCTCGCGCATGGCCGTGACCGCAGCGCCGAGCAGATAAACAGGGTGAATGGCGATGTCGTAGCCAAGCGCGTTGAGCTCGGCCTCTGCAAGCATTGGCGTTTTGCCGCCCCCCACCATATTGGCGAGGGTAGGGGTGCCCGAGAGCTGCTCGTTGATCATGCGCATCTCATCGAGGGACTCAGGTGATTCAACAAATAGGACGTCAGCCCCGGCGCTGCGGTACGCCTCGGCCCTGCTGAGTGCCTCATCTAACCCATGCTCTGTCCGCGCATCCGTTCGAGCAACAATCAAAAATGTATCGCTCTCCCTTGTTTCACACGCTAGCTCGATTTTTCTAACCATATCCTCGGTCGAAATTACTTTTCGATTTCGTGTGTGGCCACAACGTTTCGGGTATTCTTGATCCTCGATTTGTATTGCGCTGGCCCCTGCGTTCTCATAGCCCTGCACGGCTTGCCGAACGTTGGCAAGGCCGCCAAAGCCGGTATCCCCATCGGCGATCAATGGCACAGTTGTAACCTCGAAAATCGCGCGAACGCGGTCGACCATTTCTCGATAAGAAACGAGGCCAGCATCCGGCTTCCCTAGGAGGCTTGCACTGACGCCGTATCCGGTCATGTAGAGGGCATTAGCGCCGCTCTGCTCGGCTACCCGGGCTGATAGTGGGTCGAATACGCCAGGCGCGCTGATGAAACTGCCGTTGGCGATTAGGTCCTTGAGCGCGGTCATGGGTGCTCCTTTTGATGCAGACAGTCATTGGGATTGGCTCGCTCCTTATTGTGGCTTGGCCGACCATCGACTGACTAGGACTCCGAATGATTTTTTGTAAACAGCGTTGAGCCGCTTTTTGAAGCGAGTGGTATGAGATAACTCAGACGGTAGGCTCTGCGCCGCCTGTTTTGAACGAGAGTGGGCGATGCAGATCAGTCTGGCGAAGCAATCGAGCTTGTTGCTAGGATCAAGGGGAGTCAACGGCGAGGTGATAGTGGGCATCATCCTTGCGATAGGCCAGAGGGGCATTGAATTAGCAGCACCTGGCGTCGTTCGTAACACACTGGGTGCTTGGGGGACAGGAAGTCAGGGGGGAAGAGTGGAGACAGCAAACCGCGTCAGCGAAGTTCGAATACTTTGTTATAGCTCGCTCTACCTGCCGGTATCCATGGCGTTACTGCCGGTCAACCTCTACATACTGCCGTTTTATGCAGAACTCGGAATTCCGCTCTATGCAATGAGTGTCATCATTTTCGCAGCGCGCCTGTCAGATGCTATTACTGACCCATTGATGGGCGTCCTCTGCGATCGTACAAAAACGCCATGGGGTCGCCGAAAACCTTGGATCTTGATCGGCACGCCATTACTGATGCTGGCGCTTTATAAGTTATTTTTGCCGCCAGCGGCGCCCACTGTTTGGTATTTCGCGACCTGGATTATCGCGCTCTACTTGGCTTACACGATCATCTCGCTGCCCTATTACGCGTGGGGCGCTGAGATGTCGAGTGACTACGAGCAACGCACGCATATTAGCGGCCGTCGAGAGCAATTTCACTTTGCCGGTAACGTCTCTTTTAATTTGCTTCCACTCATCGCAGCGCTCTTCATTTATATGGAGACTGCCTCGGGTGATATCGCGCAAATGGCAACCCAATTCACCAGCGAGTTCCAGCGCATCATGGCGATGCGGGCGGGCAACATTGACGTCATTCTCAGTTGGCTCAACACCTTCGTGATGATCGCGATTCCTATCACGGTAGTGTTGGCGCTCGTTTTTGCCCCTGAGCCAAAAAAGGAGGAGGTTGAGGGGGAGAGGTTTTCGATTTTAAAGGGCCTGCTCGTGGTTCGAAGAAACGGCCCGTACCTTAGGATCGTTTTCACCTACGTGGTTACAACTTTTGGAATCGCGCTGGTCGCAGCTGGCTCATACTTTTTTGTTAAGCATGTCGTGAAGGCTGGCGAGCTCTATCCGGTTTACCTCCTTGCGTATTACTCGGCGTCGGTGATTGGCGTGTCGCCGTGGATGGCGGTGAGTCGCAGATTGGGTAAACACCGAGCCTTTATGGCGTGTGTGGTGTGGTATTCGATCTGGGCGTGCGCGCTTCCTTTTGTGCCGACAGGAAATTTTGGACTCTTCTTGTTCATCATGGTGCTAAAGGGCTTCTCGGTGGCTGCGATGCCTGCACTTGCGGCGTCGATGGCAGCGGATACTGTGGATATCGACTTTGCAAGAACTGGGGAACATCGAGCAGGGCTCTACTTCGCCATCTGGGGATTTTTGCGCAAGGGCTCGTATGCCATTGGGGGAGCGGTGGCGCTTGCCGCGTTTGCTTTTGTTGGATTTGACCCAACTGCGGATATCGACCTTGCCGGCACGTCCGATGGTAATTCTGAGGCGTCGTTATTTTGGCTCACGATGCTCTACTCCATGATACCTGCGGCCATTCACTGCGCATCACTTGCGGTGATGTGGAAATATCCGCTGACCGAGGATCGACACGCCCGGTTTAAGGTTCGCTTAGCTAGGAAAGCTGAGCGATTGGGAGTCGCCTACCAATAGCGGCGAAACGCGATCTTAAGCATTGATGCGTATCACGTGGCTTCTGCATGTAAGCGAGGTATGGGGTGAGCCAGGGCCGTTATGGCTTAATCAGTTGCTCTGAGTTAGTCGCTTTTAGTGAATAGCTATAGCCCGTCAAAATTAGGGGTGCGTTTTTCTTTGAACGCGCTTAGCGCTTCGCGGTTAGCCGCATTGCCGGTCAGCGCTGCAAGGCCTTTGTTCTCTCGCTGCATGGCTTCGATGAGCGCCTTCTTAAGCGGTGCTTTCATCAAGCCTTTGGTGGTTTGCAGTGAGCTGAGTGGCAATGCGGCTAACTGCTGTGCTTTCTCCATTGCGCGCGCGAGAAGATCGTCGTGGGCCATAACCTCCAAAGCCAGTCCTGACTCAAGACAGGCGTCTGCATCCATCCATTCTGAAGACAGCAAGAACCAGCTCGCGCGCTGGTGACCCATCAGCGCTGAAAAAGTCACTGTGCTGCAGGCTTCCGCCGTCAAGCCTAGGCTGGAAAATGGGCAACGCAGTCTTGCCTGATCGCTCATGAACACCGCATCGGCCATTCCGCAGATGGTCGCGCCAATCCCGACGCCAACTCCGTTGACTGCGATTAATAGGGGTTTTGAGAATTCGATGAGGCTCATCATTAGGTCTTGAAAGGTGTGTCGCGTCTCCGCTCGTCCTGACCCCATTTCCATGAGATCAGCACCTGCCCAGAACGCACGCCCGGCTCCGCTTAAGAGCACCACTTTGACCTGGTCATCCTGCTCGGCTTCAAGAAACCCATCGGTGAGGTCGTCTGTCATTTGACCGTTCAATGCATTGAGCGCTTCAGGCCGATCGAGAAGGATCTGTCTCACTGCGCCATGCTGAGTGATTGAGAGAGTGGATTTATTCATGCTGACCTCAAGGCTTGCCGGATATACGTTGATAGCAGAAAGGGTTATCGATTGAGTGAGACTTGTCTAGTCAGCTGAAAGCAATCCAGATAGTAATTCTTGCAACCACTCTCTCAGCGGAGTCGGCAATGAGTTCGAGAATAACCGAGCGTTTGGATGGATGAGAGGGTAGCGAAGGCGACAACCGCGCACTCTAACCTTCTGGGTTTCTCCACCCATACTCATCGCGTCAAATGATGAATACGGGCAGGTGGTCAGGCCGCGATCGGGGCTTCCCCGCGCACGGTTGCCCGATATCCGAGACGCCGGTGTGGGAAGTAGTCAAAGACCGCATGGTGCTGAACCAGCCTGTTGTCCCAGAAGACGATAGTATGGGGCTGCCACTTCACTCTGATTTGCGCAGGAACGTTGGCGCGGATGGTTTCAAAAAGGAACCGGAGCAAGAACCTGGATTCGGATTCAGCGAGCCCATCGATGCTACGGGTGAATCCTTCATTCACATACAGCGCTAAATCCCCTGTTTCAGGAATTTGCCTCACAATGGGGTGATGACCGGACGGTAGCTCGTTCAGCGCTTTTTGCCCGCTCAAATACAGATAGTGGCCAACGGGATCGTGACGAGCGGTCAGCTTCTTTAGAAGATCCTGCATCTTGGCTGACAGATTCGAAAACACCTGGCGCATGTCCATGAACAGAGTATCGCCCCCTACCGGAGGTACGACTTCCATGCGTAGCATCGAAATGGATGGTGGGCGCGCCTCGCTCGACACATCCGTATGCCATACGGTCCCGGCCGCGCCTTTGGATCTCTCATCCGCTTTTATCTGAATCAACCCCTCAGGAACGGTCTCGCTGGGTTTTGGGCGAGGGAAGAGCTCACCAAGTCGAGCAGCGAATGCTGCCTGTTCCGCGGGAGTCATCGATTGGTTCCGAGCTACAATGACGCCCTCTTTTGCGACCAGCAGCTTTAGTGCCTCAATCGTTTCATCACTGCAGCGTAGTAACTCGATGCCGGCATTTAGCTCGGCACCAAAGTGGGGCGAGAGGGGTTGATTTTTCAGCATAGCTTAAGATCAGATGGGAGTGTTTCCCTGAGCATAGACTAGCGATGACTGTCGGTACACCAGGACATGGGTCGCCCGATGTAGCGCATCACATACTGGTCAGCGCACAGCTAGGTTGCACCCATTGGCACTCCCCTGGTCGAACGGCGCGAAGGAAAGATTGGTAGGATAAACCCAGTCAGATTTTTGGAGATGTCATGAGACTGGTTTCTTTTAACACCAACAGTATTCGTACCCGCTTGCATCAGCTCGAGGCGGTGATCGACCGTCACGCCCCCGCGGTGATTGGCATTCAGGAAACTAAGGTGACGGATGAAGAATTCCCTATCTCTGACATCGAGGCCTTGGGTTACCAGGCGATCTTTTTCGGTCAGAAGACTCACTATGGGGTGGCGCTATTATCTAAGAAGCCCCCTGTGGAGGTGCGACGAGGATTGCCCGGTGAGCTCGAGGACGCCCAGCGTCGATTTATCGAGGCGACCTACGATATCGAAGGGTTTGGCCCGGTGACCGTGATGAATGGTTACTTCCCTCAGGGTGAGAACCGCGACCATCCGACCAAATTTCCAAACAAAGCAGACTTTTATCAGCGGCTTGATCGGCATCTTGACGATAGAGGAGCCGATGATGCGCCCCTCGTGGTCATGGGCGATATGAACATCGCGCCCCTGGACGCAGACATCGGTATCGGTGAGGAGAATAAAAAAAGGTGGTTGCGCGATGGGAAAACAAGTTTCTTGCCCGAGGAACGCGAGTGGCTTGCTTCTATCCAGTCCAAAGGGCTAACGGACAGTTATAGGCTGATTCATCCTGACTCAGATGACCGCTTCAGCTGGTTTGACTATCGCAGCAAAGGATTTGAGCGAGAGCCAAAGAGAGGGCTTCGCATCGATCTGATCTTGACCTCCCAAGCCCTCACCGAGCGAGTGACCGATGCCAATATAGATTACGAAGCGCGCGCGATGGAACGTCCTTCGGATCACTGCCCAATCTGGACGGAGCTTAAGTGAGGACCTCAGCCGGCTACTCGCCCATTCCTCATTGGAGCGCGGTACGGCTGCATAATCGACTGACGCAAGCGCTAGCCTTTCGGTTCAGTCTGCGCCTGCCACTCTCGAACTTAGTGTTACCACTTCAGTACGGCCTGCGCAGCGGCAGTCTCCCGAAATCTGGCCTCCGAGGCTCGCAGTAGCGGGCGATCTCCCATGACGTCGGCTTTAACAAACCGCACAAATTGCAGTGAGGCTTGGAAGGTCATGTCGGCGATGGACACGGAATTTCCCGTTAGGAAGGCGCGTCCATCGGATAGGAGGTTTTCGAGATAGTCGAGGGGTCCCTGCATGCTCTCTTGGAGCTGGGCAGCTCGTTCAGGTTCCGGCGGACGACCCAGCGGTGAGTTAGTGGCGTGACCAAATGCACCCATCGCGCTGGCCAAACGCACATCAACAATGCGCTCGATATCCCAGGCCAACGCTTTGTTCTCAGCGCTGCCTGAAACAATCGCGCCTTCAGGAAACTTGTCTTCTAAGTAATGAATGATCGCGAGTGACTCGAGAATGAACCCGCCATCGCCCAATTCAAAGGCCGGAACTGTGCCAAACGGGTTTCGAGCCAGATGCTCAGGTTCCTTGTGACGACCTTTAACCGTGTTCACGACAATTTGCTCGATTGGCAGGGTCGTGCCGCGGGCTTCACGCTCTGCGATGTACAGCATGACTTTGGTTGGGTTGGGTGCCAGCGGCACCATAAAGAGTCTCATTGCCGTTCCTTAGGAATAGGTGTGATGGAGTCATTACGCGCGTCTAGGATGCGTTCGTCAAGGCCCGATAGTGCCAAGGGTTAAGACCTGCCCTCACCGAGTAGCATTACCCGGATATCTCCACTCATCTGGTAGCTGAGTTATAAAAGGTAGGTGGTCAAAAACGGGATGCTGCCAAACAGAGTAATTAGCGCAAATCCTAGCCCAGTCGCCGAGAATTGGTTGCGCCAGGCCGTCCGAGTGGCGGACAAGATCAGAAAACTAAAAAAGTCGAAATTGAACTGACCTGGCCATGTCATTGCCAAGATGTTCCCGAAAAAAGTCGGCAATAGCGGGCTCAGCCTGTCGTTTATGACGACTGGGATGGTGTAAATCACGACAGCGATGAGCATGACCACGAGTAGGGTGCGAATAGCAGTCATGGAAAGTCCTCGGATGTAACCGCGTCGTCAGGTTGCCACCTCGCGTAAAGGCGCCCAATTATTAATCCCAAAGACAAATGCTGACCAATATTTCGTGGCCGAAGGATCGTCCCATCCGCCTAAATCGAGGGATTGGAGGCGCGAGTGGCCAAGCAAACTGGCAGCTGCTCCTGTAAGGAAGGTTTCCTTTGAAACGCATTAAGAACTATGCGCCTTGATTGACCTTCTTAGGTTTTCTTCGCCTTGGCTTTCGTTTTGCATCGGCTTTTTTTAATTGACCCGAAGGGCTTTGGTTGGGCTTACGCCTTCGAGGCCGTCTTCGCTTTCGCTCATCGGTGCCCCTGTCCTTTTTGGCTGGGCCGGGCGCTGGCGCAGATTGGTTTTGACGCGGAGCTGACTCTGGTGTGGATTGATCTTCACTAGGAAGCGAATTCTTCAAATCGATGCTGAGTGGCGGAATCGGGTTTTTGATCAGTCGCTCGATGTCCTTTAGGCGTTTCGTTTCTGTTTCGTCCACTAGTGACCAAGCGACACCGTTTTCGCCCGCTCGCGCAGTTCGACCGATGCGATGCACATAGTTTTCTGGTTCTTGCGGAAGCTCAAAGTTGATGACGTGACTGATGCCGCGAATATCAATGCCCCGAGCGGCCACGTCGGTGGCCACCAAAATCCAATCCGAACCCTGTTTGAAGCGCTCCAATGCCCGGGTTCGGGCGTTTTGCGATTTATTGCCATTGATGGCACTTGCAGAAAATCCGGCCTTCAGTAATTTCTTGGTGACGCGCTCTGACGCATGCTTGGTGCGAGTGAATACGATCACCTTTCGGACGGCATCGCGATTCAGTAGTTGATGCAGTGCTTCTTGTTTTTTTGCGGTTGGTACAGCCAACTTGTGTTGAGTGATTTTGGCTACCGCGACTTGCTTTGGCGTCACAGACACTTGCTGCGGCTGATCCAACAAGAATGCTGACAGCGCACGAACCTCCTTAGACATGGTTGCGGAAAAGAGCGCCGTTTGACGGTTGCTCGGGAGCATGGCCGCGATTTTTCTGATGTCGCCAATAAACCCCATGTCTAGCAATCGATCAGCTTCGTCCAGCACCAGGTACTGAACGGCGCTGAGCGACAGGAAGCCCTGTGCTTCCAAATCCATGAGACGGCCGGGAGTGGCGACTAAAATCTCTGCGCCTTTCTCCAGACGCCTGATTTGCGGGTTCTGATTAGCGCCGCCGAAAATACAAGTCGATCGAATGCTTGTCTCTTGGCCGTACTGGCGAATGTCTTCGAAGATTTGTGAGGCGAGTTCACGCGTGGGAGCAAGGATCAAGGCTAAAGGACGCTTCTTTGCAGCGCGTAGCCCCTTGTCTTGAATGGCGTTCAGCATCGGAAGGGCAAACGCTGCGGTTTTTCCTGTGCCGGTTTGTGCGATGCCCAAGAGATCGCGCCCCTGCATCAGCAAGGGTAATGATCGTTGCTGGATGGGGGTGGGTGTTTGGAACCCTAACCGATCAAGGGCAGTTAAGAGTGGTTGGCACAGTTGAAGAGAAGCGAAAGTTGATTGAGTCAAGGTGGCCTCGAATGTCCAACGCGCGGCCGAACGGTGAGTGACTGAGATTCGTTTGATCAGTCACGAGTGGGTGAATCGATCGCTTAATGGATCGTGTAGAGCGCGCGCACCTTAAGAGGCGGGTAGGCCAAAGTCAACTAAAAGGAAGCTTCGAGAGCATTACAGTACTTGGTGCTTTTGGCTGATGAGGCCCACGACTCGCCTGAGCCATGGTCTTTGATGAGGCGCTTTTTTTCAGAGTGCTCTTTAGGTGGTTCAGGCTTTTGGTGGAGAAAGAAACAATACGCTTTTGTTCCAGTGGCAATTGGTTGTCTCAGCAACGAAGACAAGCCGGCGGCCCAACAGATAGCTGCATCCTTGGTGACCCGTGCCTCACTGGCTGGAGAGCCGACCGACGCGAGCGCCGTCGCAAGGGCTTTTTCGGCTGCGCCCATGAAGCGGCCTTACATCCAGCGACTAGCGGTTTTTGAAGCGCTCTGGAACGTCCAGCCAAGGACCCATCTCGCCCTGGTTATCTGGCATGGCGTTCAATTGTTCATAAACGCCATAGTCCTTAAAGGTCACCCGGAAATTGGCGGTCGCCTTGCGCCACCACATTCGCTGCCTGCGTTCCTCTGGCGTCAGGTCAGCCTCGGTCTCTCCTTTGTCGCCCATCTCAACCCGGGACGCTTGCTCGTTGTTTAACCCTGCTTGCCAGATGTTGGCGCCGAAGCCGATGTAGTAAATGAGCAGTACGGTCGACATCACCATATATTCCCTCTGGAATTGCTCGTAGGTGTACTGTTTGTATAGTGAGGTTTGATCCATAAACGCCTCAAAGAATCGGGCCATGATCTTGTCGCGATTGCTCGGGTCATAGACTTCTGGTAGGACGGTGCCTGTATTCATTAAGTAGGCAAGGTCGGAAGGGATGGGGCCGCGAGTCATGAGCTGGAAATCAATGGTCAACCAGCCGTTGGGGTAGGCCGCCGACTCTGGACAGAAAAATAAGTTGTCGCCCCGTAAATCACCGTGCACCAGTGTGCAGGTGCCACCATTTTGGGGTCGAATCGGCTCATAAAACGCTTCCAGTTTGTTGGTAAACAGTGTCGAAAAGTTCGGTCCGATTTCCTTGTCCCAAGGGAAACCATTGATTAGGGTTGATTCACTCATCGACGTCCATATGTCATAAAGCGCCGCGCCGCTAGGCATGATCTGTCGGAAGGCGGCTAAATTCTCATCAGAAGCCCAATGCACGATACCGAGTTGGTCGAGCGGTTTGGATTTCTCACCCTCGTGACAGCCCTCCCATGCGACTGCAACCTCAACGAGTTTCGGCACCATATGCAGTACTTCGTCAGTCGTCATCTCCGTTTCATGCAGCTTTTGGGTACCAAAGGCGTTTGCGTCATCCATGAGCAGCGCCCATCGGTCTTCGGCAGCGTCAAAGTCAGCTAAATACACTTGAGGTCTTGGATAAAAGGTTTCGCTTGGCATGGTATAGGCGATGATGTCCTTCTCGAACATGCCTGCGATTTGCTCCTTGGGAGCTAGCTCAAAGTCTGGCCAAGTCTTGACGACAAAACTGTCGGGCGCATCGGTAGGGTACTTAAAGTGGCACTTCACACGTTTGATCGATGAGAAGTAGCCCGCAGTCATGCCGACTCCCTGGTCGTCAGTGGAGGTCACTTCATTGTCGTCGCTCAGTAACCCTCTGCCGCGTAGCAGTTCTGTCATGAATGCTGCGTTGACGTCGTCGAGTGTTCTGGGGAGTTGCATCCCTTCTGGAATCTTGATCACGGCTGGCTAATCCTCTGTCAATTCAATCGTCAATGAATGGTCAATCAAACCTCGCAGTCTCCAAAACCTTATTTTTGGCGAGTTTGTGATTGCTCCCTCATCCTTGACCAGAAACCACGGTGTGGCAACCCCTTTACGCACACATCGTGCTTTGCCTCGCGCTGCCCTGGATACGATCGATTGCAAAGAAATTGGGCCCGGCGCCGCCAATGATGCGCGCGATTTAAGGCAAGAGTTAAAAACGGAATGGTTGATATTCATGCTTACGGATTCAGAGCAGCAAGCAGCCTAATGAATGTGCCACAAATGTAATTGTGAGCGTTATGCAACAGTGAAGCGGCATCGAATTGGCTGCGCCAGTTGCACGCGGCTAGAAGCGGTTTAAGGCGGCTTGCGTTAGAGTGAGACGAGCGTGGCTCGCAAAAGAGCAGGATTGTTCAGAGGAGGTGCAATGGGAAGTATATGGCAGGGCGATGAATCCTTACCCACTGAATCGCTTGAAGCTCGGGCGCTACAAGTCGCCACTGGCCTTATAGAAGAGGGTTTATCTCCAGGTGATGGCGTAGGGATCTATTTGCGCAACGATTTTGCGTTTTTTGAGATCAGTCGCGGTGCCGCACTGATGGGCGCGTATCCGGTGGCTATCAATTGGCATTACACGCCTGCCGAAGCGGAATACCTCTTTAATGATTCGGGCATCAAGGCTCTGGTCATTCATGCCGATCTTCTCTCGAGAGTGAGACAGGTCATTCCCGATCATGTACTGATCCTTTCAGTCCCAGTGCCGAAATCGATCCAGTTGGCCTACGGCGTGAGCGATGCCCAGTGCGCAGTACAACCCGGCGATATCAATTGGAACGTGTGGCGTCAGTCGTTTGAAGCCTCCCCCCGGGACCCGGAGCAATTGCCAAGCACTATAATTTACACCTCTGGAACGACGGGAAAACCCAAGGGTGTTCGCCGACCCATGGCAACCCCAGAGCAAATGGCGATCTCAAGACGCATGCTCGGGATTAGTTATGGATTTGATGGCTATGAGGGGCGGGGCGAGGCTATTACCACTGCTGTCGTTGGGCCCATTTATCATTCCGCGCCAAACGCGCATGCCAGCTTTTGCTTTAGAGAGGGGGCGAATATCGTCATCACCCCCCGATTTGATCCCGAAAATTTACTAGCGCTTATCGAGCGCCATCGAATTACGCATCTCAATATGGTGCCCATCATGTTCAATCGCCTCCTTAAGCTCCCGCAATCGGTTCGCGATGCCTATGATGTGTCCTCGCTTCAGTTCGTTGCTCATGCCGCAGCGCCGGTATCGCCGCCTATTAAGCGCGTCATGATCGAATGGTGGGGGCCAGTGATCAACGAGTATTACGGCTCAACCGAGATGGGCAATGTTACGTTTTGCACGGCCGAGGAGTGGCTCGCTCATCCCGGTTCAGTGGGGCGACCCATGCCGGATGCTGTGGTTCGGGTGATTGATGATGAAGGGAAAGACCTGCCGCCCCGCGAAATTGGAGAGGTGATTGGCCGAACCAAAGGGAGCGTCGATTTCACCTATCAGAATGATGATGAGAAGCGTCGTCGCATGGAGAAGGCAGGACTCGTTACCCCAGGGGACATGGGCTATTTTGACGAAGACGGATTTCTGTATTTGTGTGATCGAGCGAACGACATGGTTATCTCGGGTGGGGTAAACATTTATCCTGCTGAAATTGAGGCGGAGCTCCACAAAATCACTGACATTGCTGACTGCGCGGTCTTTGGTATCCCTGATGATGAATTTGGTGAGGCCCTGTGTGCCTATATTCAACTCCAGCCCGACGCATCGTTAACCGAATCTGCTTTGCGACAGCAGCTGAGGGAGACCGTCGCCGGATATAAAATGCCCAAAGTCTGGGAGTTTGTTCTGGATTTGCCCCGTGAGGACTCAGGAAAGATTTTTAAAAGGAAGCTCCGAGAACCGTATTGGGAGGGGCAAGATCGCCGGATATAGGGTGGCATGCCGTATAGGTAGCAAATTGTTGATGAGTGGGAAAGGAGAGTGGTGGTGAATCAAAATGTCATGGTGGTTGGCTTAGGCTTAATGGGGTCGGCCCTTGCTAAAACGCTGCTACAAAACGAATACCCGGTGGCGGTTTGGAATCGCACTTCTCAGAAAACAGAGCCGCTTGTTGCATTGGGTGCGCGTGCGGCGCTCTCGGTTTCAGAGGGTGTGCATGAGAGCGACACCATTCTTCTGTGCCTGCGCAATTATGATGACTGCTTTGCTGTTTTAGATGATTGCCCCAGCCTTGCAGGCAAAACAGTCATTCAGCTCACGACCGCATCAGCGGGCCAAGCTGCGCAAATGGAGGAGTGGGCGGAAAAGAAGGGTGCCCGCTATCTCGATGGCGCTATCATTGCTTATCCAAGCGGAATAGGTACTCCAGGGAGTATGTTGATCATGGCCGGCGATGAAGTGGCTTGGGTTGCTTCAGAGGCGCTGATTCGAGTGCTTGGTCCAGCTAGCCGATATGTCGGCAGCGATGTCGCTGTTCCGGCGTCGCTGGACTTTGCCATTATCTTTTCGAGTGTTGTGTCACAGCTTGCGGTGATTCAGGGATTTCATTTGCTGGAAGATCGAGACATCAGTGCCGACACCTATGCGGATTTCATAACCCCGCTGTTTGGAAAAGGCGTAGCCGAGGGGCTTCGCAAGCAATTACAGAAAATCGCGCGGGACGACTTCGGTCAGCCTGATGCAACGATCAGCACCTGGCGCAGTGCGTTGGCTGAGGCCAGTGACGCGGGCGATAACCCGAAAAACATGGAACTGGTTGAATCGGTGCAAGCATTACTCGGCCGAGCAATCGATGCTGGCGAAGGCGAAAAGGATCTCATCGCAATGATTCGCTACATGCGTGGATCAAAGTGCTGATTGCATTAGAGCTCGCTAACCATATCCTCAATGAGAAGATCTCACTAATGCGCGCCTAGGGCGTTTGCCTTTGCTTGGCGTGACTGACGCGACGGTGCTTGATATTGCAATGCCATCGGCACCGCCTGGCCTTCCTAGCCAGGCAGGCATGTGCACTGACTACTGGAAGATAAACCCGACAGTGGTCAGCACCACAGTGTAAGGTAGTGCCATGAACACCATACGGCCATAGCCAAGTTTGATGACTGGGGCTAGCGCTGATGTCAGCAAGAACAAGAACGCTGCTTGTCCATTAGGCGTTGCCACTGACGGCAGGTTCGTGCCGGTGTTGATGCTTACGGCCAGCATTTCAAGGTGTTCGCGAGTAATGTCGCCGGCATCAAACGCAGCTTTCACTTCATTAATGTATACCGTCGCGACGAATACATTGTCGGAGATGGCAGACAAGACACCGTTAGCAAGGAAGAACGCGCCAGGCTGGATTTCCAGTGGCATGGTTAGAACATAGGCAATGACCGGGCTAAATAGGTGCAGGTCGTGGATCATGCCGACGACAACGAAGAAGATGCACAAGAGTGACACGAAGGGCAGCGATTCTTCGAAGGCATGACCGATCTTATGTTCCTCGTTGATGCCTGTGAACGCCGTCACCACAACCAGGAGGCTTAGTCCGATGAGACCGACTTCCATGATGTGCATGCCAAGGCCAATGATAAGGAGTACACCGCAAATGCCCTGTACCCAAAGGCCATAGATATCGCGAGGGGTGCGCTTGGAGTCTTCCTCGGCGACGTAGTCTCGTAAAACGTCACGCACGCTCTTGTCGAGTTTAGCGCCGTAGCCGAACCAGCCTACCAGCTCGAGTGCCACGCAGGTGATGAAACCAGCGATAACGGCGGGAACGGTTACATGGGCCATCGCATAGACAAACTCCATAAATTCCCAATCCATCTTCTCGGCAATGAGGAGGTTCTGAGGTTCACCCACCATGGTGGTGACGCCACCAAGAGCCGTGCCCACAGCGCCATGCATGACGAGGCTTCGGATAAATCGCCTGAACCCTTCGAGTGACTCTTCGCTTAGGTCTCCGCCCTCGCTTTGGCTCGTCACAACCCGCTCATAGACACCGTATAACGCGACAAAAACGGCGATTAGTACCGCAGTGACAGTCAAGGCATCTAGGAATGCGGATAAAAAGGCTGCCATGAAAGAAAACAGAAGCGACAGCGCCACCTTGTTCTGAATGCCAACAATAATGCGGGCAAAAATGAAGCTGAGGAGAGGCTTCATGAAATAGATGAAGCTCACCATAAAGATCAAAAGGGCGATCACTGGTAGATTCTGTTGAATCTCATACCAAACGGTGTCAGGGGTAGTGAGACCTAGCGCTAAGATTGCAAGCGCGACCACGCCGCCGCTCTGAAGCGGATAGCATTTCAGCGCCATAGCGAGTGTCAGGATAAACATGGCGATGAACACCCAACCAAGAATAGTGGTGCCAGCTATGAGCTTTAAAGGCCAACAGATCAGTAAGAAAGCGATGATGATGTTCTTAAACCAGAGGGGGCTGTCACCTAAGAATTCTTTGTATGCGATCGAGAGCATGGCAGGGTTTACATCCTTCTTTATAGGTACGCGAAGAAGTCCTGAGGTTACCATGTTTTTTTGCACCAATTGAATGTGAGGTACAGGGCTCTCCACAGGCTGTGCAATGCAGAAGAACGCGCTGAGAGGCGGCGAGCTCTACCCGATGACTTTAACCACCGTGAGGGAATGGGTGGTGAGTCCCCTGGCCCGTGTTACCACCCTTCGGGGCAGTGACCTGCAATCCAGGAAGCGTCGTTATAAAGAAGAATTCACATAAAAGTGGTTTAATGGTGATCCATGCCGTAAAGCGGCGAGCCCCGAGGGTTAATTCTCCCTTTAGGGATTTGACTAGATTTGAATAGATGACTGGAAGGTGACACGCATGAGCGAAGCCCAAACAAGCCCGGTAGCAGCTAATACCGATCGAGCCTCCAACACGGCTAGGGTGATGCCCTCGGCGGCAGGGGTAGATAGTAAAGCCCCTTTACCCTCTGCGTATGATATTCCCATCCAGGACATCTTACCGGTGAACCCCCGGCTCTTTAACGAGAACCGATGGCAGGAGTATTTCGAGCGGCTCCGCGCTGAAGACCCAGTGCACTTCAATGAAACCGATATGGCCGGGCGATTTTGGTCGCTGACGCGCTACGAGCACATCAAGCAGGTGGATACCGATTGGCAAACTTTTAGCTCTGCGAGCGGCATCACTCTTGGATTTCCAGTAGGCACACCGTTGCCTGAGGGCGCGCTTGATATTTCTACTTTCATAGCCATGGACCCGCCCGTTCATGATGCGCAGCGAAAAACGGTGACGGGCGTCGTCGCGCCAAGGAACCTTGTCAACCTAGAGCCGTTGATTAGAGAGCGGACTATCTCGGTGTTAGAAAGTCTGCCCGAGGACGAGCCGTTCGACTGGGTTGATACCGTATCCATTGAGCTGACGACCATGATGCTCGCCAGCTTGTTTGATTTTCCCTTCGAAGATCGCCGAAAACTAACCCGGTGGTCGGATATCACGTTCGCCATCCCGCAGCCAGGCGGCATCATTGAGTCTATTGAGCAGCGCCGTGATGAATTACTTGAGTGTCTTGAGTACTTCATGAGGCTAAAAGAGGAGCGGCTGAAGAATCCGGGTGATGATCTAGTCTCTATGCTGGCGCATGGTGAAGACACCAAAGACATGCCTCCGTTCCAGTATCTCGGCAATTTGTTGCTATTGATCGTTGGCGGCAATGACACAACGCGGAACACCATGAGTGGCAGCGTGTATTCGCTCAATCAGTTCCCCGAGCAATACGACAAACTGATCCAAAAGCCAGCACTGATTCCCAACATGGTGGCCGAAGTGATTCGGTGGCAGACACCGCTCGCCTATATGCGGCGTACGGCCAACCATGATTGCGAAATAGGCGGCAAATCCATTAAGGCTGGCGATCAGATGCTGATGTGGTATGCGTCGGGCAATCGAGACGCCGAGGTCTTTGATAATGCAGATGTGCTTGATATCGAGCGTAGGAATGCAAGGCAGCACTTGTCATTCGGGTTTGGCATCCACCGCTGTATGGGTAACCGCCTTGCTGAGCTGCAATTGCGCGTTCTGTGGGAGGAAATCCTTCAGCGCTTCGAGAAGATCGAGGTACTCGAAGAGCCGAGCCGCACGTTGTCCTCGTTTGTGAAGGGCTATACCTACATGCCCGTGAAGGTGAAAAGAAAAGCGTAAAGCGTGCGCCCTGAGTCGCCCCATAGGCAGGGCATCTGAGTGAGAGTAGCCACTGGCTGAATATCAGGTTCAATCATGCATCATCGATGCGTTTAACAAGACGGTGCTGCTGGGTGAGGGTTTATAGCTTAACGGGTAAACCTTATTTGCTTGTGGCGGAGGGGCTTGGTGGTGTGGGTGACGGAAAATTTTATCGGGCTTGAATCTCCAAGCGACTTGCAATCGAACAGCAAACGATAATCTAGGAATGCTGCGACTGGGTCCGCGTAATCAACTCGCTTTCAGCAACTTTCGAGCGAACTTCGCGCAGTCTTCAGCTGGGCTCCAGAACCAGCCTTTCGGGTCCCACGCGCGACCACAAGCCATATACACACACTGACCATAGGCTTCCTTGGCGAGTTCGATATCCCCTAGCTCATGGAGCGATCTTGCTTTGGCCCAAAGCGCCATGGACACGTCGTTCATTAGGTAATTCTCCTGAATTTTGGCTTTGGTCTTCTTTGAGACTCGACCGGTTCGGGGGCACTTCCCCCCCGCCTCGAACATCGCTTTTTGTGACTGGCCCGCCTCGGGAGCCCAAATATCGAAGCATGCATCCACGGTGGTCACTGCTGCTTGATGCTGGCCATCGGCGTACTGAGTAATCGCTCGAACCGCCCAGGCCGCCGAATCGCCAAGATCCGATGAGTCAGACACGCAAGGGTCAATGTCCGCATTACTTGCTGTCGCGTCATCGGCGAGTGCGTCGGCAGTAAGAGCCATCAAAAAGAAGATCAATAGAAAAAACGTGGATCGAATGGTCATAAGTAGTCCTCCTGGTTCGATGTTTTACGGTGCTATGTGCGTTGAGACAAGCTGAGACCCTAGCTGGCGCGATGCCATCCTATTTGGTCGGAGACACTTGGCTCGCTTTCAATGACTCTATGTTATCGCTGTACTAAGACGGGCACTGTCATCAGTCGAGTACGAGCTCTGTTTGGGGTGTGGATTTTTGAGCCGGCGCGCCCTTTTTTGTCGGTCTTGACCCGAATCGCCGCTTACTTCGACTGCCGTGCTTCAAGACGATGTCGCCAGCCACCTTCCGATGTTCGGCGGATCGACGGAGTGCGTAGATAGCGCTGGAGGCCGCCTTCCTTGCGGTCGGCTCATCCACAATGGGCTTCGGGTAACCCTTGGGCTGAGACCCAAGCGTCCAGGGTTCGTGCACATTGTCTGCGTGACTCAGTTCCGGCACCCATTGCCTGATAAATTCGCCAGTAGGGTCGTGATCAAACCCTTGTTTCACAGGATTGTAAATACGAACAGCGTTCATGCCCGTCGTACCCGATTGCATCTGAACCTGGCTGTAGTGGATCCCAGGCTCATAGTCAGCGAAGAGATGCCCCAGCCAAGGTGCGGTGGATCGCCAATCTAGCCACAGGTGATAGCTAGCGAAACTCACCAGCATCGCGCGCATTCGAAAGTTGAGCCACCCCGTTGTCTTGAGGTAGCGCATGCAGGCATCGACCATCGGGTAGCCGGTCATTCCCTCCTGCCAAGCCTGAAGCCGATTTTGGTCGGGCTCGCCGCGAACGGCTTCATACGCAGGGTGCATGGTCTTTAGCTCGAGGGCGGGCTCGTCCTCAAGCTTTTGCATAAAGTGGCAATGCCACCGGAGTCTGGAACCAAACGCTTGTAATGCCTTTGGCCAAGTCACGGGGAAGTTTTTCTTATTCGCTCTGACTCGCTTGGTCTGGGCTTGGGTCGCTTGGTAAATCTCGCGCATTGAGATGAGGCCGAGGGAGAGCGGAACGGATAGCCTTGAGCACGCGTTCTCTGCCGTCAGCGGCGAGGACATGGATAGGTGATACGAGGCGCCCCGTGCCTGGAGGAAAGACTCAAGTCCCTGTTCAGCATCCGCTCTAGAAGTGATCAACCATTCGTTCGACACATCGGACTGCCTCAACTGATCGATGTCACTCGTAAGATCTACTCCTGGCTCAAGCCGCTCGGGAGTTTGGGCTTGAGTTGATGCCATGGTCTGGTGCCAACGCTTGGACCAGCCGTCACGGTCCTTAAGTCCTCGAGCGACGCCATGATTGGGGAACTCCCGCCAGGGTATGTTCTGGCTCCGAAACAGTTTGGCGACCTGCAAGTCCCGCCGGTACGTCCAAGCGTTCCCGGTTTCCTCGTGAGAAATCACCTCAGTAACAGGGTGAGCGGCAAGCAGTGTTTTGAAAACGCTGACGGCGTCGCCTTGCCTTACGATGAGGGGTGCGCCAAGTTTAGACAACGCAGAGTCTAGATCATGGAGCGCTGCAATGAGCATGTCTTGCTGACGAGTGCTCGTATCTTTGAGAGTCCAGTAGCCGGGTTCGAGGATATAAAGCGGGATCACCTTACCCCGACTTGCGTGAAGCAAAGGCGCGTGATCGGTGATACGAAGATCGCGCTTGAACCAAACAATGCGAAGCGGGGAGTCATAGATCATGCGGTTGGTACGCAATAGCCCAAGGCGGAGATTGGATTGATAGGGAGCTATGCGCCTTTGTAAAGTGTTACCGATCCACGCTACCCGTTGGCCCGGCATTAACGCACACGAGTGTAGAAAGGTGCTTATCAAGTCATCCTGTGGCTAATCGCTCTGCTAAGTTTGAAGCCCCTAAATATTGATTCCCGTTAGCGCGCTTCGGAACCGCTCCGGTGCTGTGCGTGGATGACAGCGCCATCGCTACTCGCTAGCCAGCAGTAGGTGATGATCGAGATGAGTAACGCGGGGAAGACCTCATGCAGCGTTTGCTTGAGCCCCAGTAGGATCCAAAGGAGTAGCACCACCGTGCCCAGTAGCATGGACCACAGTACGGATCTAGCGGTACCTTTCTCCCAATAGAGTCCAAAGAGAACGGCTGGAAAAAAACAAACCGCATAAAGACTGCCTGAGAAGATCGTGATTTCTACGATATCCCCGGGCGGGTTCAAGGCCATGCCTGCGGCTGTCATAGCAAAACCCAGCACCGCAAAGCGGGTCCATTTGACTTGGTGGGCTGCCGATGAAGCCGCACGGAAGGGCTCGATCAGATTCTTGTAGAGCGTTGATGCGGCAACAAGGAGCACACTGTCCATCGATGACATTGCTGCGGCAACGATGGCGACAATCAAAAAATCTGCAGCCCAGAAGGGGAAGACGGCTGGGTCATTGACGAGAGTGGGCACAATCAAATCCGTATCGCTGACATCAGTTAGGATGAGATGTGCGTAGATCCCCACAGGAAACAAGCAGAAAAGAATGATTGCGAGCCCGCCGGCGGCGACCCAAATCCCTTGCCGAGCTGCGGCATCGTCTTTTAGCGCGAAAAATCGTGAGATTTGCCTGGGGTCCACCAGCAGTTTGAGCGAACCAGAGAGCGATATACCCAGCAGCACCGCGAAGGGCACGCCACCATTGAGGTTAAAGAGGAAGTCTTTCTCCGAATTGAGTCGAAGCTCGCCCACGGCCGAGATGCCACCAGCAGCGCGAGTAACAAAACAAAAAATCAGCACGCTGCCAATAAGCATGAGTAGACCCTGGATGACATCAGTTCTTACAACCGAGACGAACCCTCCGATCGAGGTGTAGAGCATGACGATGACAAGTGTGATCCCCACCGCAAGCTCGTAGTCCACATTTAAAAAAAACTGAAACAAATGCCCCGCACCTTTGAAGATCGCAAGCAGGTAAAGCAGGCTTGAGAAAGCGATCACGACCGCCGCAGCAAGCCGGAGTGGATGACGCTCAGCAGAAGGGCCAGGTGGGACAAACCGGCTGCCCAAAAAGTCGGGAATTGTTAGCGCGTCCCAGGCGCTAGCGAAACGTCGCATGGGTGGTCCGACCCATCGCCATGAAACCCAGCTAAAAATAATCAGTAAGACCGCCATGGTGAGCCAAGCAAACCCATATGCGTATCCCTTGCCCGCGTGACCGATATAACTGTTGGTCGAGGCAAAGGTTGCAAAAAAAGAAATGCCGACTACGACACCGCCCATGGCGCGGTTGCCGACCATATACCCGCTCAGGCCCTTGGAGGCGGAGTTGCCGAGATAGGCGTTGTAGAGCAACACTCCGGTGTAAAGCAGCAAGAGGACTGCCGCCAGCCAATGATTTGTGAGCCACTCCATCATTGGTGTGATGCTCGCCTTGAGAGTTGGGTGGCGGCTGTAGTCATCAGGCGCGCTCGGTCAATGTGCGAGTTATCCTGTGCGAATGACTGGCGACTGTAAAGCTGCACGAAGATCTCTCTGACTACCTGCTAAAGGTCGCGCGTCGGTCAAATCTTGTTGGCCGATAGGGTGAGAGGCGCGGGTCCGTCTGCCCCGATAAAATCTCGCTCGACACCAACTGGCCAATAACGGGCGCGAGTGTCACGCCGCTGTGCATCACGGCGAGATAGTGGGCTGGCACCGCTGGGTTCGCTCCGAGGACAGGCAGACCATCCAGCGGCAGCGGTCGCCAGCCGATCATGACGTCTTGAACCTCAGCGTCGGCAAGCTTGGGAACAAACCACTGTGCCATATTGAGCAGTCGTTCTGCATGCGCCATCGCTATAGAATTTGAAGGGAACTCGCTCGGTCGTTCAGCCAATCGGTCTGCATGGTTGGCTGGTGCGCCCGCCTGCTCCCCGATAACGACGCGCCCGTCAATCCGCTGGTGAACATGGACTCCTGGTGCCGACAGAACTGGCCTTAGTACGTTTGGCAGGGGTTTGGTGACAACAATGATCCCGGGCGTGGTTCTTTGGGGAATATCGATGCTGCACAGTCGCTTCGGGAGGTCTTGCTCGGCGCCGGTAGCAAGGATTAGGTAGTCGCTGTCCCACTCTCCAATCGATGTTTGGATGCGGGTTCCCCGATCAGAGGGCGTCGCATTGATTAGCTTGCAAGGAAAGTGCGAGCGAGCGCCAAGCCGGGTTGCCGCATCAATCAAGCGATGGGTCGCGAGGGCTGAATCGACGGCACCGTCATTCGGCGAGAAAGCAACTTGTTTAGTCCCTTTGAAATCGATGGCCTCGCGATACGGATCCAGCGCGCTACCGAAAAGCACGCTGGCCGGCTCGCCCCACTCGATTTGCTCTTTGATATCNGCCGCGAGNTTTGCTTGCCGCTCNCNCGACTNGAACCACTCAATAGANCCGTGCCANNGNACAGGNATNGATAGTTCCGCTTCNAGTTCGTGCCANAGNGCAACGCTTAACTGGCTTAAACGATGGTAGTGGCGAGGTTGTTTCGCCCAGGTCGCGTTAATCCAAGCAAAGGTAGCCAGGCTNGAGAGCGTGGCGGGACCGCGCTCGTCAATCAAAGTGACGGCTGCACCAGCGCGTGCCAAAGCANAGCCAATGCTTGCGCCAACGATCCCAGCGCCCGCAATGGTCACTCGAGTGTTTGACTTAGCCGCAGTCGACAGAGGTAACGTTGCCAGCAGGCCGGTCGCCTTCAGGAACCTTCGTCTAGACAATATACTGAGGGACTGAGGTTTAAGAGGCATGGTGGTCGCTTCCTTGATGCGTTCGCACGGGGCTCAACCGGAAATCGCAAGTGGCAGCTTGGCAAGGCCTCGGGTGGACAGACCCGGGCGGTAATGGAGGGTGTCCTCGGTGAGCTGAATATCTTCAGTCTTCTCGATCAGCGTGCGAAAGATTACTTCCATGTTGAGGCGAGCGAGGTGATTACCCAGGCATAGATGCGCGCCTCTGCCAAACGCTAGGTGTCTTGGTTTTGGGCGACGAATATCAAATCGCGCTGGGCGCTCTACAAAAGTTGGATCGCGATTCGCCGAGCCATAGAGCAGTCCTAGTTTATCGCCTTGATTGAATGACTGGCCGCGTATTTCAATGGGTTCGCTCACATACCGGTGAAAAAAAGGCAGTGGGGTTTCGAAGCGGAACATTTCCTGGATGGCTGATGGAATCAGTGCCTGGTCGTCTTTAAGGGCTTGCCATTGGTCGGGGTGGCTGAGCAGATTTGCCATGCCCGTACCGATGACATCAATAGTTGAACCGTGGCCCGCTGCTAGTATNAGCAAGGCGGTGGCGATTAACTCGGTTTCCGTAATCTCGCGTGTTTGCTCTGCGCGAATAAGGACCGAAAGNAGGTCATCCCCTAAGGCGTCTCCACGATGATTGATCTCATCGGTTAGGTAGTTGCAGAGCGAGGCGGTGGCTGTTTCGGCTGCCAGCTTTTTTTCATCGCTTCGGTCGACGTCAAAGAATCGCACCATATCCTCGACCCACATTCTTAGCTGGGCTGCGTCTTCCTGCGGTAAACCCAGCATTGCACCGATGACTTGACCGGGTATAGGCGCCGCGAAGGCCTCAATAAAGTNAATGTCATCTTGCCCAATGAGCGGTTCGAGGAGTCGATTGACCAACTGGTCGATCATTTCGCGGTGGCGAGCCACCTCGGTTTGGGTAAACGCTTTCATTACGACCAGACGAAGCTTGCGGTGATGCTCGCCGTCTTGCTCGAGCAGGTTGAGCTGGACGAACCGTTCATGGAACGGCATGTCGTGCCAGTTGTTGTTGACCCGCTCTTCTTGCCGGCTAGCCTCTGAAAAGAGCCGATCAGCACCGCGCCAAATGCGGCTATCCCGAGCGATCGCATCCACCTCGTTATACCAAGGAATGAGCCAAATGTTCATTGGCTCGAAGTAGGTGGCTTGCGGTGCTTCTCTCATCTCGGCGTAAACCGAGTAAGGGTCTGCTGCGAAGCTTAGCGACTCAGGATCAAAGCTCACGGGGCTGGGTTCCATGTTGAGAGGAGTCCACAACTTGCTTGCCTGAAACCATAGGCCGCTCCGCACTAGTCGTAAAGGCCAAAATAGGTCCGGAGCCAGCGTTACCTGTGGTACTGTCACCCAACGGTTGATTGCTGCTTGTCGCGCATGGTCCCGATTAAAAAACTGTGGAAGCTAGCGTTATCAAACCAGTCATCCGTAGTGAAACTGCTCGGTTACTATTTAGACCAGATTGCGCTGGAGCCGGATCCTCCGTTGGTTAGATTGATTCTTTCAAAAAGGATACTTAGGAGAACACTATGACAGTAGTAATAGCTAAGTCTGCCATCGATTTAGGTATCGTGATGCGAGATGCCGGGGCGATGACCCGGTTTTACGGAGAAACCTTAGGGCTTCCAAAAGAAGGCGAGATTGAAATGCCAGGGGGCGTCGTGATGCATCGCTACCAGTGCGGCGAGACGGTGATTAAGCTTCTGGCCCCAGCGTCAACTCCTGAGGCATCAAATCCGCCAGGCGGTCTGGGTGGCGGCACGGGTATTCGATATTTGACGATTTCGGTGTCCAATCTGGATGAGGCTGAAGCTGCTTGTAAAGTGGCAGGCAGCAACATCGTGATCAGTGGTCGTGAGATCCGGCCAGGAGTGCGGATCTGTATGATGGAAGATCCCGACGGCAACTGGGTTGAACTCCTGCAGCAGGGCTAGTCGCCCCTCACGATTTTGAGCCTGAATGGTTTTAGACGATGGCTCAGTGATCGCATAGGGTATGAGACGAATAAAAAAAGGGCCGCTCGGCGGCCCTTTTTTGTTGTCGATCTCTTTAGAAATCTTTTGAAACTGACAGTGAAATCGTTCGAGGCGGAATCCACTGCAAATAGTTTCGAGCGCGATAAGACGGCGATTCCGCTGAGAAGCGGAAGGCTTCCGTCCGATCATCAGTTAAGTTCGAAACCGAGAGTTGAGCACGCGTTGTGTCATTGAACTCCACACCCACGTTCAAATTCGCTTGGGTGTAGCTGGGTGACATGTCAGCCGAATCCTCCGCAAAGGTAGCATAGCTGTCCCCGTAGTAGTTCACGTCTAGCCTTGCGAATCCAGGCATGTTAGCCAAGTCGAAGAGATAAGACAGACCAATGCTGGCTTGGGTCTCAGCTACGTTAGGCAAGCGATCACCTGCAGTCGCCCCCAAAGGACTCAATGTCTTTGGTTATTTCTGCACTCATGACGCTCGCAGCGATGTCCAAACGTAGGTTGGATGAGATATCGAAACCGAAATCTACTTCAACACCGCTCGTTTCGGCTTCACCCCCATTATAGGTAAATGACCATCCGCAAGCTGGGCGTACGCCTACCTGAATATCTTGCCAATCAACCCTAAAGAAGGTGGCATTTAGATTGTAGCGTGAGCCACGTAACTTCATCCCCAGTTCGGTGTTTTCCGCCTTATCTGAGGTGTATCGGCGACTGAAACCAGCAGCTTCTGGATCGTTAGCACAGAAGAACGGCAACGCAGCATTGTTACCTCCTGGACGATAGCCCGCGGAGGAGACTGCAAACACGGTGAGGTTGTCGTTGACTTCATAGCTGGCAGCGACCTTGAAGCGCTGGTCCCGCTCGGTGCCATTTTCTTCAGCACAGGTGACGCCCACTGCCTCATCGCCATTACAGCCGACATTATCCGGATCTTCATAGAAGATGCCGTACTCAGACNTTTTGAAGCCATCGCTCATCTCAAAGGCTCGGAAACCAAAGGTCAGCGTTAAATCGCCAACTTCATAATCCATTGACCCGTAAACTGCTGTTTCCTCAGCGTATGAATAGTAAGTGTAACTACCGTACACCAGGCCACCGGCACCGCTATAGCCTCTATAACTCGTGTTTCCAAAGGGCGAGCGATAGACTGAGGGATCATAACCTCCGTCATGTGAGCTGAAGCCCATGTACGATTGGATGTAATCAAGACCATCAATGTCGGAGACTTCCCACTCTGAGGTTCGATTGCCGTCATCCTCATACTTGGTTTTGTAGTAGCCGAGCACCCACTGAAAGGCGCTGTCGTAATTTGAGACGAACCGAACCTCGGTGGTCTTAGTGCCAGAGTCACCCCAGTANTACAAGTTATCGACATAGAGATCATCGGTATCGATACGCGACCAATCGGTGATCGAGTCCTCGTCATAAGTGTAATCAGCATGGATCAGGTTCATGACGACCGGACCGAAATCGTACTCAGCGTTCAGGCTCCAAACTGATGACTTAACCTCAAAGACCTCATCAATGAATGCATAGAAAGCNAGTTNAGGGTCATAACCACTCAGATCGCCTCCTGCAGTGGCAAAGACTCGCGTACACGTATCGCCGTAATACCATTCGGCGTCATAGGCACAGTTAGCATCTACAATGTCGGCGGTTCCGGGCTTATCAGCGTTGCCTTTTTCTTTTTGGCCGAAATCAAAGCGATCTCTAACCATGTACATCAGGTTCACGTCCCAAGGTCCGTCCTCGTAGCGAAGCATCAGACGGTATTCGTCATCATCCTGATTGCCTACATCCTTTCTGCCCGTTGCAACGTTCTGATAAATGCCAGGATCTTTGGCTGATGTCATGACAGCTCGAAGCGCCATGCTCTCGCTCAGGGGAATATTGACCATCGCGTTCAGGGCGTAACCGCTGTCTTCAGCCAAGTTTTTGTTGGTGTACTCGGCTGTAACGTTGGCTTCAAATTCATCCGCCGTGGGCAAATTCGTGATGTAACGAATGGTGCCGCCAACCGCGTTAGAACCGTATAGCGTTCCTTGTGGACCTCGCAGCACTTCAATCCGATCAATATCATAGAGATTAGTAATCCCCATCGAGATCTCGTTCAGGAAGGTGTTTGTCGTGCCAGCTGTTGTTTGTGCCGTCGATGTATTAAGNCCCCGGATCGTGAAGTATCGGTCACCCCCCGGTGTGGAGACGCCCGCGAGAGTTCGCAAATAGTCTTCCGGGCGGTAAATCCCACGCTCTTCGATGGTGACAGCATCTAGTACAGAGATATTCATCGGAATATCCTGCACGGCTTGCTCGCGTTTATTGGCGGTTACGATGACCTCTTCGATCTCGCTGCTCTCGGCCCATGTCGTCCAAGCGGTGGTTATGAGTGCAAAGATCAAACAGGTTTTGATGAACCGGTTCATCATTAGTCCCATTTTTGTGTCCTCTTCTTTTGGGGAGATGTTGTCTTAGGGTATGGCTGGTTGCTCTTGAACAATTCATCAGTATCAGTTGGGCTTCTCCTGAGGCGANCGCCCCGACAGCTTACTGATCAAGGGTACAAAGTCGTTTTTTTTCATACCTCGGTGCGCCTTTTTATCAAAAAAATGAAGAAAATAAAAAGGTTTGGTTCAGGTATATGGTCTTGAAAACCTTAGGTAAATCATAATGTTGACGATCTTTTTTTGATCGTGCAGCTTCTAGTTTGCATGTCTGTGTCATAATAANTAAGAATGATCCAGAGCTGGTTTCATGCTCTCGGTCGCCCCCGCTCCAAAAAAACGTGATTCAGTCCGAGTCGAATTGACCAATCTTCATGGTGCTACAAAAACATCATTGGCTTTGCTCTGTTTCTCGAATTAATAACTCAAAAAAGTTTAGGGGATCTTCATCTAGCTTTAACACAGTCGCGATACTGTGACCGTGAGGTAAATCGAAGCGATCGAGATCATTTGATATCACCGATGGCCCCCCAATTCCCTTCGGAGAGCAAAGTAAGACTTAACTTTTTGAGAAGAGTTGACTCGCAAAATGTTGGTGCCGCAGGCAATTGAACAAGGAGCTTAGGCATCGCCCGAAAATGAGTCGAATACTACGGACGTCGCGAATGACAATCTTTTGTAAACCAATGCGAGACGAGCCTGTAATGCTTGAAATAAAACCTGGCCCTAAGAACAGGGCGATGTGGGTTGCGATGCTCGCGATGCTGGCACTGCAGAGCATGGCAGAGCCAACCTGGCTAGCAGGGGACCATCACATTCATAGTAATAATAGTGTCGGTTGGGATGAGAGCAATCCACCCAAGCCTATCTTCGGTGGCGACGCAATTTACACTATCGAAAAGAACGCGCAGATGGCGCGCAAATTCGGATTATCTTGGATGGTGGCGACAGACCATGGGGGTCCAAATCATAGCAAGCTAAGCATAGAAAGCACGTATCCTGCACTGCTGGNTGCGCGATTAGCCGTCCCAGAGGTCATCCAATTTATGGGGCTTGAGTTCAATACGCCAGGCGCTGATCACTCCTCAATCATCATGCCTAAGTCGCCTAATGAAGCGAGACAGCTTGCCGCCTATGAGTATCGATTCGATAGTCGCGAGGCTTGGCCACCCGTCCCCAGCCGGAATGAAGAGGCCCGCATGATTGATGCGCTTGAATTTGCAAAGGGACTCAATCCTCAACCCGTCGTGATTGCGCACCACCCTAGTCGAAGCGCAAAGGAAGAGAGCGTGTTTGGTTTGACGACTCCCGCCGAACTGCGGCGTTGGAACGACGCCGCACCTAATATTGCGGTCGGTATGGAGGGCGCTCCTGGTCATCAAGCAGCAGAATTAAGGAAAGCTGACGACCGCGGTAGCTATCCCGCGTGGGTATACGCAAGAGGTGCATACGGGCGGGGGTTCCCTACAATGGGCGGGTTTGATCAGATGACCGCAATCGTCGGTGGATTTTGGGACGCCATGCTGGGCGAAGGCCGCCGATGGTGGATCACTGCAAATTCAGACTCGCACATTCACTACACCGAGGGCGGCATCGACTTCTGGCCTGGAGAGTACTCAAAAACCTTTGTCCACGCAGAGAAGACCCACGACGGTATATTGGAAAGCATGAGGGCAGGGAGAATGTTCGTGGTCACGGGCGATTTGATCACGGCCCTGGACGTGACCCTGTCAGACGGGGTGACCTCGGTAGGGTGGGGCGAAACGCNGAAGACCAAGCTGGGTTCGAAATTGACCCTTGAGATCGCCGTNACGGATCCAGAAGAGACGAACGCTGCGGGAAGAAACCCCTTGCTCAATCGGATTGATCTAATCATGGGTGCAGTGACTGGTCCGCAAGAGAATGTTGATCTCGCGCAAAATCCGACNACCGGGGTGGTCGAGCGAGTCTCGCGAGAGGCCTTTGAGGGCGTTGATGGGCAGTACCTGATTCGCTCGGAGTTAACCGCAGATGTAAACGGATATATGCGGCTCCGTGGCACGAATACCGATTCACTCGAGCCAGAGAAAGACCCACTGGGAGAGGATCCTTGGTCCGATCTTTGGTTCTATAGCAATCCAGTTTTTATCGAGCTCATTGATTAAACCTGCTCATAGCGCAACCCCTTCATAGCAGGTGGATCGCACATCCTCGTTATAGGCAGCCCTGAGCCGCTTATTGTTGTAAACAGCTCTGAGCGTTTAAAAACCCTAGCGACGTCGGACGGTTGTTTACCGGCCACTCGGTCCTGAGCGAGGGGGGAGCGCTCGAGGCGCCCCTCGTACCGGTCTCGAGCGACCAGCCTTAATGGGGTTACAGCTTTCTGAGCACGAGACTGCCTATTGAGTAGCCTGCCCCAAAAGAACAGATGACTCCTAGATCGCCAGCCTCTAAATCTTCATGGTGGAGATTGAACGCAATTAGCGATCCTGCCGAGGCGGTGTTGGCGTACTGGTCCAGCACCACGGGCGCCTCATAGGGGGTCGGATCCCGTCCAAGCAAGCGCCGGGCAATTAGATCATTCATGTTGATGTTGGCCTGATGCAGCCACCATCGTTTGATATCGCCCACCGCTAGCCCCGCCTTCTCTACGCTTGCTTCGATATGCGCCGCGGCCATGGGGCAAACCTCTTTGAAGACCTTGCGTCCCTCTTGGTGAAAATAGTTGTACTCGCGGTACGGGTCGTCATCGTTCGCATTCACCATGTAACCGATGTTGGAGCGAATATTGTTGGAGAAGACTGTTTCCGCTCGAGTCGTGAGAATGTCATAGCAGTGTTCACTCGAACTGGTTTCTCGTCGTTCAATGATCGTTGCTGTGGCGACATCCCCAAAAATGAAATGGCTGTCTCGGTCGCGGAAATTATTTTGGGGAGAGGTGAGTTCTGGGTTGATGGTCAACACCGCGCGGGCTGTTCCCGCAGCGACCATCTCATAGGCTCGCTGGAGCGCGAAGGTTGCAGCCGAACAGGCAACCAACATGTCGAAGCCAAACCCCTTAATTCCGAGTGCCTCTTGAACCTCAATCGCTATGGCCGGGTAGTAGCGCTGGGTATAGGCGCAAGAAACGATCACTGCGTCGATGTCACTTGCCGTTTTATTGGCGGCTACAAGTGCTTTCTTCGTGGCCTCAACCGCAATTTCAGCCTGATCGGAAAGGTCTCCCTCAGCCCTTAGCGGAATTTGGGGGGTCATTCGCGCTGGATCAAGAATGCCGTCTTTAATGTAGACATAGCGAGACCGAATACCTGAGGCTTTTTCTATGAATGCAGCCGATGAATGAGGCTTTGCCTCCATATCACCCGCCTCGATGGCTGTCTGGTGCTCGGCGTTGTATCGATCAGCGAAGGCGTTATAGCTAACCACTAACTCTTCGTTGGAAATTTGATGGGGCGGCGTCCATAGACCAACGCCTGACATCACGATCTGTTGGTTGCTCATCATTTGCTCTTTGCTGTTTGGAGGGATTCTCGGGTAGCCGCTTTTGATTAGCAAGGTCGCTCAGGTAAAGACTGCCGAGGCCTGAATGGAAATAGCTGCAGATTGAGGGTTGTTCCCATCGAACGGATTTTCAATACTAGGGAATCGTCTGGATAAGTAGTGGCCACGCGCTCGCGTTAGAGGCTTGGACCATAAGGGGGGCTTATCGATCAGTTGAGTCAGGAAAGGGATGCCTATACTCAACCTGAGGGGGCAGAACGCGCGCCACCGCAAACTGTCTGGTCGCGAATCCGTCATCTCGGTCCGGGATTGATCGTATCAGCGAGCATTGTCGGATCAGGTGAAATCATATTGACCGCAAGTCTCGGCGCGGCGGTCGGCTTCGGAATGCTCTGGTGGGTGCTTTTATCGTGTTGGAGCAAGTCTATCGTTCAGGCCGAGTTGACTCGTTATGTGGTGGTTAGCGGTGATACCTATATCAGGGCATTGAATCGTATCCCAGGACGATTGCCGGGGCCTAAAGGCCCTGTGGCTTGGCCTGTCTTTGTTGGACTACTTGCTTTTATCCCGGGACTTACCGGCCTTGGCGGTTTGATGGGCGGCGCCGCGCTCGCTGTTGTGTTGATTTTTCCCGAATTGTCGAGCGCTTGGGTGGTCGCGGCGCTCGCCGTGTTGATTGCGATTTTATTGAGTACGGGTCGCTACCGGAGGCTCGAGCAAGTGCTCATTCCTTTGGTCTTTATCTTCACTCTCACAACGCTTGTGTGCTTGGGCTTGATGCAGTCGACCGACCGCGCAGTGACCATGGGTGATATTGCAAGCGGAATGCAGTTTGAATTTGACCCGACCTTTGCCGTGTTGGCGCTCGCCGTTTACGGATATACCGGCGTCAATTCGGCTGAAATATCGGCCTACACCTACTGGTGCGTTGAAAAGGGGTATCCCGCAAGAGTGGGTAAGCCAAGCGCGGGTGACGACTATGTCGGCCGCGCACAAGGATGGCTGGCGGTGCTTCATCTTGATGTCCGCCTAACGCTCCTCTTGATTACGATTGCCACATTGCCCTTCTATTGCCTTGGCGCCGGTGTACTCCATCCAGCGGGCGAAGTCCCATCGGGCACAGAGACCATCTCGGTCCTCAGTCAAATGTTTACGGAAACCATAGGACCGGGAGCGTTTTGGCTCTTTGCTTTAGGCGCTTTTTGCATCTTGTTTTCGAGCTCCGTGTCAGGTGTCGCAGCGGGCGCGCGATATATCCCCGACTACTTAATGGAGCTAGGGTTCTTAGATCGGGACCGCCTTGATGTACGCAAGAAGATCATCCGCACCTATGGGCTTCTTGTGCCTTTTGTTGGGCTGGCGTTTTACTTAGGTTTTCAGCAGCCCGTGTTGATGGTCACCATTGCGGCTTGCTTCGGTGCGCTCATGCTGCCGCTGCAATGTTTTATGGCGATTTACTTGGGTGAGCGAACCCTGCCCGCCGAGTTAAAACCAGGACTGGTCGCCAAGATCTTCCTGCGTTTAACGTTTTTGTTTCAACTTCTGATGGCAGGGCTCGTGATTTATTTTGTTGCGCTGTAGTGGGTCAGTGCGATGGGTATCTTTATTGCTGAGTGTGTAGTCGCCGACAACAGAGGCGATGGCGACTAGCATGCATGAAATTTGGCAGTGTTAACGGTGGGTAAGAGGAGTAGCAGGTGCAGGTAAAGAATCAGTTGTATCCCAGTAGTCCCGAGCAGATGGCGGCGATGTTCGAGCCTGGGCCAGAGGGACCGATCATCATGGTGAACTTGCTGAAGTTTCGTGATCGAGCGGTGTACAAAGATGGTCGTGAAACCGATTTGTCGGGGCGTGAGGCGTACGAGATTTACGGGCAGGCAGTGTCTCAGTACATTACGGAGTTCGGGGGAAGAATTCTTTTTGCCGGAGACGTCACACATCTCACCATTGGCGAAGTCGATGAATTGTGGGACGAGGTTGCGCTCGCTGAATACCCAAATCGTGCTGCGATGGTTGCCATGAGTACGTCAGAGGCTTTCGCGCCGCTAGCAGCTCACCGGGAAGCGGGGCTGCTTGGCCAACTGAACATCGAAACGGTGCGAAACGCTGGCATTCCCCTCTCGGTGAATTAGTCTGCTCGGGTATAGAACCGCTGATCACGTCGCTCTAGCGTCAATCCCACTGGCGCATCCAAAAGAGCCACGAGACTTGGCGCTGAAAACAGAGGGGTCGCGGCAGCGCGGTCGTGAAGGCTAAGTCCAGCCCAATGCAGCTGGAAACGTTGTGCGAGCCAAACCGCATAGACCTGAGCGCGATGGACAGCGTGGTACTCGCCATTAACTGTGACAGCTTGTGGCGCAAGCAGCGGCTGGTCGTGTTCGCTATCGATGACCTCGCCAGCTCGAACCGCACCGCTTGTACATGCGCTGGCAAAGGCATGGAGATGACGCACCATGGGCGTTGCGAATTCGTCAGCTAGCCATTTAAGAATGACCATGGCGGTGTCTGGAATTGCATCATCAGCAGGATAAGTGACTTCTCGATCGAACCATTCGGGGGACTGAATCTCTGGTGTGAGCATGTGTTCAACCCACCGAAATGTTCTAGGGCCGTGGAGCTGAAGTTGTCTTAGCCCGGCGGGGTCGCGCCCCATGTGCGCATGAAGCGCGCCCATGATGGAATAGTCTGCCTGGGATGGGTGGCCACCGAGCAAATAAGGGTGATCGATAAAGTGTGCTTCAAGTCGGTCTAAGAGCGCGATGTATTGTGTATCGAGCGCTTGTTGAACGTCCGGCGTCATCGCCGGTAAGCCATAACTGGTCATTCGATCTGCGATCAACTGGCCGTATTTCATTAACGCTTGGTCATCGCCTTGAGGTTGGAAGGTTCGTCCAAAATCTCTGGTGATGAATGGGATGTTTTCCTCGAAGAGCCATCGATGCTTCCAGGCTAGCGTGACCAATCCCTCGCTGCCGAGGAGTTCCATGAGATGGACAAAGAGCCGTTGGCAGGCAGTGCTCGGATGAGCGGGTAGGTTGGGAAACACCTCCTCGAGCGCATCGACAATTGCAACGCTGTCCTGAATGACTTCGCCATCAGGTGCAAGGATTTGTGGAATGCGGTGATTGCCAGACGTGGGACGCACCACTTCACGAAAGGTTGGATCGCTCGGCAACCGTTCTGCGAAAGGGATGCCTTTTTTCCTTAGATAACTCCGAACCTTGGCCGTGTAGTAAGAAGCATAAGCGCCATATAGCAAATAGGGTTGGTCGGGCATGAAAGGCCTTCTCGATCAGCGATGGTTAGGGATGGTTTGCGCGAGCAAGACGAGTGATGAACACCATCAACGCGAGCAGGCTCGCAGTGAGCACTAGCGCGAGGATCGTGTCGCCAAATCGTGTTTTGATGCCGTAGCCAATGAGCGTGCGCGTGCGGCTATAGCCCTCGGGTAAGGGGAGCACATTATTCTGCTCGGTAAAGCGCTCATAGTCCCTCAGCATGGTGCGAAATCGTTCAGGTTCTAGTTCAGCTAAATCATTTGTCTCACCAGGGTCGGTGGCAATGTTGTAGAGCCGCCACTGCCCATCTCCCAAAGGTGGCTGGCTTTGATGGAGCTTGAAGTCGCCTTTGAACAGCGCGCGGTTTCCCGCAAGTTCATAGCCAACGAATTCATCCTCCTCGTATATCCTCGCTTCGTGGTCAGCGAGGAGGGGCAAGAGGTTTTTCCCTGTCATTGGCAGGATGGGCCGGCCGGCGAAGCGCTTGTTTGGGTGAGACACGCCCGCGGCCGATAAAATGGTGGCCGCGATGTCAGTCGCCCAGGCGAACGCATGCGTGATCTCATCCTTTGCCTGAACCATCGGACCAGAAATAATGAGCGGCACGCGCATGCCGCCTTCCCCTGCGTGAAACTTGTATTCGGCGAGCGGGCTCGCGGCGGCGCTAGCAAAACTAGGGCTAATGGTATTAAAACTACCCTGGGTCCCTAGTGTGGACTCATCGATCGAGTAGCCCTGACGAGATAAAGACCAGCGATTGCCGGCGGTATCTTGCTTGGGCGCGCCGCTCGCTTCAGCTCCATTATCTGATGTAAAAATGAACAGTGTGTTGGCAAGCTCTCCGCGCTCAGCAAGGAAATTTTGGAGACGACCAATCTCAGCATCCATCGCGCTGACCATCCCTGCGTAAACTGCCATCCGCTTCGCTTCATACTGCTGCTCTGCTGGAGTTAACGCGTCCCAATCACTGGTGCTGTTCATTTCCCGGCGGGCAGCGCCTTGCGGGACAATGCCCAAGTCCACGGCGCTTTCATGGCGAGCCGCGCGAATCTCGTGCCATCCCGTGAGGTAGGTCTCCTCATAGGGTGCGGTGTATTCCTCGGGGGCTTGCACTGGAATATGAACGGCTTGAAAGGGCAGGTAAGCGAAAAAAGGAGCGCTGTCGCCGAGCTCGCTGTCGATGAATGAGATCATCCGGTCGACGAGGTAGGACGAGGAATAAACCCCGCTGGGCCTACGGATGGGTTCACCATTCTCAGTCCAGGTGGCGTCATCATAGATAGGGATATAGGTCTTGTGTTCCCAGTTGTCTGCGCCAGACTCCATTAGCGCAAGGCTCTGTTCGAACCCCCTTGAATACGGGCGCTGGTGAGGGTCGCTACCAAGGTGCCATTTGCCACTCAAGTACGTGTGATAACCAGATGCCTCGAGCAGGCTTGCAATCGTTACCACCCGATCGCTAAGCGTCCCTAGATGCTCGTTGGTCGCTCGATGAGCTGCGGGCACCATCTCCGGGATCGTTGGAACCCCCGCTAAGTGATTGGATACCCCCGTTAGCATCATCGCTCGAGAAGGCGCGCAATTCGCCGCAGTGTGAAAGTTAGAAAATCGAACGCCACTAGCTGCGAGCTGGTCGAGTACGGGCGTTTTGATCTCGCTGCCATAGGACGCTAAATCGCTGAAACCAAGATCATCGGCCAGAATAAAAACGATGTTGGGTCGGGCACTCGTTACTCGCGCACTATCTAGGATAGCGCCTGGCGTATTCGGCGCAGCAGGCCTAGCCCCAATCCTGCTTCCATGGGCCACATCAAGCTCGTCTAACGGTTCAGCAAAGGTCAGTCCGCTAAAGAGATATAAAGCAGCGGCCGTCACCAAAAGATTTACGCGGCTGGTCATTGGTAGATTCACGGGCAGGGTCACTTCATGCGTCGATAAGCGATGAGCAACATTGAGGTGATAATCAGCTCAATGGCGATTTGGGCGGTTGCAAAGCTTGCGTCATGCACGAGCCAAGCCAGTGTTCGGCCGAGGGCTGCAATCATGCAGAGCATCATGGTGGGTACCAGCCAGGTTCGGTTCTGGGTAATCAGAGCGGCAATACCGCATAGGGAACCAGTGAGGAAAAAACTGGCAATGTCCGCTACTTGTGAGGAGCGTCCCAGACCTTGCCCCAGATCAAATCCGAATTCCGGCGCTACAGCCGCGGGTTCGATGAGCCAGCGAAGTCCGATGAGCAAAAAGAGAAGCGTGGGCAACAGAATCAGTATGGGATTGAGATAACGCATATGAGGCTCCTGCCTGTGATGGGGTTTGGTTGCTACTTCTCGTGCTGTGAGTAGTCCTCTGAATCAGGTCAATGTTGGCGTCTAAATGGTGGACCGTTTCCGATATCTGATCTGGCCTTGCCTTTTTAGCCACCAGTTTCGTCACGGGTGAGTGGTGGTCATGTGATGGACTCGGTGTCGCTTGAAGGTTTGATGGTGAACATGCCCTCAATCGCATCAATCAGCTGGTTGACGAACTTCAGCGCTGCCTTACCTCGAAACGCGTTCGGCTGCCTCGCGTGGTGGCCCATCATGGTTGAGCCCATGCGGATGGCGATATCCAAGCGTTGTCGAAACGTGTCATCGTCTAAATGGTTGAGGGCCTCTCGGAGAAGTGACCCGAGTTGCTCTCCACTCTCACCGCCGCCACCGAACTGATTCGCGATTTCGATAGCAGAAAACGGGGTTTTCGCGAGTTCTTGGGAGAAGGTTGCTATGTACAGGCGTCGCGACGTCGATTCTTTGGCGAGCAAGAATTCTGGTAAAACCATTAACGAGCAGAGTTCGCGGATCGTCGGTGGGGTCCTTTTCTGGAGTAGCGCACTCAGCATTTCTCCCCGTTTTTGTCGAGCTTCGAGCCAGCGGCGCTCATTAATCGCGCTAACGAGGCCCTGCAGGTTACCGAAGTGGTACTGGAGCGCCGATTCATTTTTCTGGCCCGCGCGTTTGACGATCTCTCGCAGAGGCACNGCGTAGCTATCGTGCTCGGCAATCAGGCTTTCGGCAGCATCCATTAGCGCCTTGCGCGTTGCTTCGCCTCTGGATCGTCTGGCGTCGGTAAATGTGACAGTCATGGCTACACTATAGAAAAATCAATTGGTGCGTTCTACTGCGGAGCGCGCCACCGTATCTTGCTCGTACATTGAGTCATGAGTCGTTCTNGATGTATTCATGGTTAAACCTGGNCTCAGGATGGTGGCAACCCACAATTGATATATTAATGATAACCATTAATAATAGTGAAGGCGAATCTGCGGTCAATAACTATCAAGTGCGCGATATCGAACCACAGGGCCAACCGTTATCACGATGGGCGTCGTTGGGGCAAAACCCTTAAGTTTGAGAGGCCCAAGTAAGGCCCGAGTAAGGAAGGAAAGCACNGTGATGAAGAAAGTGTTAATTGCAGGCGNAACTGCGCTCGCTTTGTATCTGCTAGCGATGGGAGCGCTTCGTAGTGAGCGGGTCCAAGACGCACTGTTGGCTCGAGCAGTGACGGCTATTGCTGGTTCGCAGCCTGCTTCGGTTGGTGCTGATTCTCTTCGAGTCTTTGTTTGCGGCAGCGCGTCACCGCTTGGGATGACCGATCAGGCNCAGGCCTGTATCGCGATAGTGACGGACGAGCACTTTTATCTTTTTGACATAGGCGCTGGGTCGAACCGAAATCTAGCCCGAGGCAATCTGCCGATGTACCGTCTCGACGGTATTTTCTTGACCCACTTCCATTCAGACCATATNAGTGAGATCTATGAGGCCAATCTCGGTTCTTGGGTCCAAGGGCGTCCAGAGCGACTNAAGGTCTTGGGTGGGCGAGGCATCGAAAGTCTCGTCGGTGCAGTAAACCTTACTTATGCTCACGATCGCGAGCATCGAGTCTCTCATCATGGTACCGATCTTCTTCCCCCAGAATTGGGGATCATGCAGGCTGTGGAGCTCGCCTCTGATACCGTGTTTGAAGATGGTGAGCTTCGAATCTTGGCGTATCAGGCCTCGCATCCACCTATCGACCCCGCGCTAGGGTTCCGTGTTGAGTACCGCGGCCGTAGCGTCGTCATTTCAGGTGACAGCAACGTGACGGACGCCACTTTGAGCATTAGCAGTGGAGCCGACTTGCTGCTGCATGACGCCTTGTCCGTGCCTGCTGTAACCAGTATGTCCGAGGGATTTGCTGCTGAGGGTCGAGCTCGGATCTCGAAGATTATGGCGGACGTGCTGGATTATCACGCTTCACTCGAATCAATCATCGAGCTGGGTAGTGAAATCGATATCGGTATGGTCGCCTACTACCACTTAGTGCCTAATCCCTCGAACGCACTGTTCATGCGTTTCTTTGAGCGAGACCTGCCTGACAACTACCTGATCGCCCGGGACNGGATGTGGTTTGACTTGCCCGTGGGATCAAAGGATATAGAGGTCACCGAGCGATAAATTCCCAGTCCTTGTTCCTAGGCTAGATTTGGGCTGTGNATTGACCTAGTGATCGAGCGCCAGCGTGACGATGACTTGTCTTGGCCGGNCACCGCCGTAAGGTCTGCGCCCATGCATCATTCGGTGATTATCAATCAATGCGATGTCGCCGTCTTCCCAGGCAAGGTCGACCGTATGCCGGGATGCGATTTCCACGATGGTTTCGAGCGCTTTCGGCTCAATCGGGGAGCCGTCACCAAAGGTGAGATTTGGCCTACCTAAAGCGCTATTGCGCCAGCCNAGGTGCACAGCAATGACCTGATTGAAAAAAGACACATCACCGTTAGGAAGCTGCCTGGTTGCGGGGAGGCGTGGAGTGGTTGTTACGAGTGAGTCGTCTTGTTGCCAAAGAAAGGTGTAACCCATCTGGGTCAGGCGTGCTTCTGCTTCTGCTTTGGATTGCACACTGAGTGTGCTTTGCCAGCTGCGGCCTTGACCCGATGCGTGATCATTTTCAGCCGGCATGGTGGTGGTGTACTTCAATCCGCGCTGGTCAAATGCTGCAAATAGAGCGGGGTGTTCCTCTCTTAAATCTCTTGCGACATAGTCGCTTCGGCAAAGCGGTGTCGCGCCGCCCGATTCCGAAGCCGAGAGGCAACAAAAAAACAGTTTGTCCGGCGGCATCGGCGTTTGAGCCATTTCATGGTGCAAAAATATTTCAATCTCTTTGGGCGCCTCGTTAGCGGTGAAGACTCGTGGCGTGAGGTTAATGCGCACTGCGTTAGACAACGAGGCTTGATAGCTAAAGTCTTGATAACCAAACTGATATGAGAACTGATCGAACGCTTCGGCGGATTGAATACCAAGGCCTCGAAAGAGGACCGCTCCCTTTTCGGCAAGTTCGTCCTTAATCTGCGACCTAACGGCGGACACATTGTCTGAGTCTTTTCTCGCTAGGAGCGGGGCGGTATCGCCTTGGTATAGAAAGGGTATAGCCATCAGTCGTAGATTGGGTGCAGCGTGTCAAACGCATCAAGGCAGAAATGGCCCGGATCGTTAAAGCGTCGATTCTGATTCAACGCATCGATCGCGGCCATGTTGTCGCTGGTAAGGGTGAAGGAAAGGCTCGCGAGATTCTCGTGCATTCGCTCGAAATTAACACTCTTAACGACGGCGTGGGTTCCTCGCTGGCTCGCCCACCGCAACGCCACCTGGGCGGGCGTCTTGTCGTGCTCAGTTGCGATGGCCTGAATCACTTTATTTTCGAGCAGCATCTCCTCTGATGTGGCCATGTCGAGTTCAAGATACGAGCTAGCACCGAGTGGTGAAAATGCAGTGACTGCGAGTCCATAGTGCTTCGCGAGGGCGACTAGGCGGTTCTGATTGAGATAAGGATGCGCCTCAATTTGGAGCATNTGAGGCGGCGTTTCGCAATATCGCATGAGATCGTGAAGGAGGCCNGTGTTGTAGTTGCATACGCCGATATGGCGAACGNGGTNGGTTTGATTCAGCGACTCCATGGCTGCCCAGGTCTTGTGAAGCGGGACCATTGCGGGTCGCATGCCGGGATTAGATTCGTCGGGGTCAAAAAACCACTCTGGTGGATAGCGAGTCTCAAACGGGACGAACTCGAGCGCGATGGGGAAGTGAATCAGATAAAGGTCGAGATAATCGAGTTGCAAATCCGACAGCGTGCGATCAAGGGCAAGCGGGACATGCTCTGGTGCATGATAGGTATTCCAAAGCTTGGAGGTTATCCAAAGGTCTTCGCGGGAGACGAGCCCATCGGTGATTGCCCGCTGGATGCCGTCGCCAACCTCCGCCTCATTGCCGTAGTCACTAGCGGCGTCAAAATGCCTGTACCCNGCTTTTATCGCTAGATACACAGTCTCCGCGGTGGTCTCTTTTGGAATTTTCCAGAGGCCAAAGCCAACGGTTGGTAGTTGATCAAGATCGATCATCGAGACGTTATCTCNTTATCGGCATGGGTCTTTTTGATGGGGATGGAAGCCCGGCGACTTGATTGCGCGTCGCGTGAATATGAATACTGAATGACCNAGGGGCACAGCTCAAGTAGCCGGCGACGAANGCGCTTNAAATGGTCTCCTCAATCGCCCTTGGACCCGGTATGATGCCGCTCCCCTCGAACCCTAAGTAGATTTTCGTGAAGCCTTTGTACGCACTGAGTGCCATTTTGATGAGCGGTTATGCCGCTGTCTTTACGTTGCTCGCTGAGATGCGNGCAAGTTTTGGTTTTTCCGAGACTGCCATCGGCGCAATCGCTGGGTCCGCGTTTCTGGCAGGNTTTCTCGCGCAGCTGCTGCTATCTAGGCGCGCTGANCTTGGCCAAGGCGGGTTGATGATGCGATTTGGCTTGGTTGCCAGCATCGTTGGTGCAGCCTGGATGTGTGTGGCCGAGTCCTTTTTTGGTTGGCTCATGGCCCGCATGCTGCTCGGCTTTGGCGCAGGTGCGGTTCGCCCAGCGATGCGGCGGTTAGCCTTTGTCATTGAGCCTGGCAGGGCCGGCGAAATGCTAGGGAAGCTGGCCGCTTGGGATATGGTCGGTTTTCTTGTCGGGCCCATNATGGCTTCCTTCCTGCTGGAAGTCGGCGGACTTAGGCTTCCCTTTATCGTGTTAACTGTAATGCTCATTCTCGTGTTTCCTTTCGTTGCTCGGGTCGAGGTGCCAGGCAGTACTGAGCCAATGAAGAACCCCATGCGAACGCTGATTCGACGCCCAGAGATGCAGGCTTGCCTAGCGCTTGGCGCGGCGTTTTATTTGGCCATAGGAGTGTTTGACGCTATCTGGGCACTCTTTGTCACGGACTTGGGCGCAGGCCCTATTTACATTGGAATTACGATGAGCCTTTTCACGCTGCCGATGATTTTTGTCGCGCCACTGGCTGGGCGCTGGGCGGCCAATCGGCATCTTTTGCATACTTTGATGATGACGCTCGGTTTAGCCGGGCTCATGATTGTGAGTTATGGCTTTATCGGCTCGCTCACTTGGATTTTGATACCTATGCTGGTCCACGCAGTGGTTGATGCGGTGAGCATGCCGGCTAGTCAGTTGGCGGTGGGAACCGCGAGCGGAGAGACTGCTATTGCAGCTGGGCAGGGGCTGTTTGGTGCAACAGGTCTAATCATTGCGGCGATTTCCAGCGTCGGCGGCGGCTACGTCTATCAAGAATGGGGGATGACCGTGGTTTGGCCGATGGTCACGCTCCTGATGGCGGTGTGTCTTGTCTTTGCCTACCTTCGAGGCAAACACTCTGACTGGCATGTCAAAGGTGAGCTGGACCCTGCGTGATAGCAAACAGCGCCCTCGCAATTCATAGTACAGAGCAAAACTGGCATAGCGAAAATAGAAAAGCGAAAGCCACTCAAGCATCCATGTGAATCTCGCGGGGCGAAAACAAGGAGCCCTTTCAAGAAACCACTCAAACACCGTGCATAGGCTCATCTTGATGAAGGTTCAACGCTCAAGTCGCAGAACCAATCCATGTTTAGCCAGTATCGCAGGCGTGGGTGTACGCTGGGAAGATACTTGCATCCAAGCACCCATGGATGAATGATTAAACGTGTTCAGTGTCTCAAGTCCAGTTAGCGGCTTGCAAAAGCTGCTACGGAGAGCGGCAAGGGGAAAAGGCTAGAGCACCGGAGTAAAGAACGAACGAATAATTCGGGGGTAGGCATGTCAGTTGCAGAAGGCCAAGACCATTATGATTTTGATCCAGACGCACTAAGGGAAAAGTATCGCGAGGAGCGCGATAAACGAGTGCGCGCCGATGGGAACGACCAATACATCGAAGTGACTGGCGATTTCTCTCATTACGTTGATGACCCTTATGTTGAGCCTGGTTTTGTTCGAGACCCGGTACTAGAAGAAGTTGAGGTAGTGGTTATCGGTGGCGGGTTTGGCGGCATGCTCGCTGCAGCGCGCCTGAGAGACGCTGGGATCCATGACGTTCGAATCATCGAGAAAGGGGGAGGGTTCGGCGGCACCTGGTATTGGAATCGGTACCCAGGTGCGTCCTGCGACATTGAATCCTATGTGTACTTCCCGATGCTGGAGAAGACGGGTTTTGTGCCCCGCCAAAAGTACACGAATGCGCCAGAGACGCTTGAATACTGCGAAGTCCTTGCCGAACGGTTTGACCTGTACGACAACGCGTTGATGCAAACCGAAGTGATCTCTACCGAGTGGAACGAAGATGCGAGAAGGTGGCTTGTAACCACTAATCGGCAGGATTGCCTTAAAGCGCGCTTCGTTGTTCACTCAAACGGGCCCCTCAATCGTCCCAAATTACCTGCGATCAAAGGTATTAGTTCATACAAGGGGCACACCTTTCACACCAGCCGGTGGGACTACGCATACACGGGTGGCGATTCTCACGGCAATTTAGATAATCTTTCCGATAAGCGAGTAGCAATTATAGGCACTGGTGCAACAGCCGTGCAGTGTGTTCCGCATCTCGGGGCAGGCGCCAAAGAACTCTTCGTATTCCAGCGTACGCCGTCATCGATTGATGTTCGCAACAACCAAGCGACGGATCCCGATTGGATCTCGACGCAGCAACCTGGTTGGCAGGACGAGCGCCGCACGAATTTTGAATCCTTGATGACTGGGGTTCCTGTCAAAGAGGACTTGGTGAGTGATGGCTGGACAGAGGCCTTCAGACTGCTGTTTGGCAATCTCCGTGAGAAGGCGCCCTCTAAATGGCGGCTCGCGGCTTGGTCACTCGGAGGGCTGCTTTCAAAAGAGTTTTATCAAAAGGGCATTAAACAGTACCTGACCGATAAAGCCACTGCGCATATGGACCTGACTCGGCAGATGGAACTTGCCGACTTCGCTAAAATGGAGAAGATCCGATCGCGCGCGGATTCAATTGTTGAAGACCAAGAGACTGCTGAGGCGCTAAAGCCCTACTACCGTCAGTTTTGTAAGCGTCCCTGCTTTCACGATGAGTATCTATCGACGTACAACAGACCGAATGTCCATCTGATTGATACTGATGGCCGGGGCGTGGATGAATTCACTGAGAAAGGTGTGATGTTCGACGGTAAGGAATACGAAGTCGACTGCATTATCTTTGCCACAGGCTTTGAGGTGGGCACTGATTACTCACGCCGCGCTGGGTATTCGATCATTGGTGTTAACGGAATGTCGGTATCAGAGAAATGGTCGAATGGATTGTCGACGTATCACGGTATGCACTCGCGAGGATTTCCCAATTGCTTCTTCTTTGGGCCTGCGCAATCGGCGTTCACGGCGACTTACACCTTTTCACTCGATGAAAGCAGTGTGCACCTTGCGCATGTCATGACGGAACTGAAGAAGCGCGGTGCAACGCGTGTTGAGGCGAGTCAGGCTGCCGAAGATGCCTGGGTAAAGACAATTATTCGGAAAGCGCGGCTCACTGAGGATTTCCAGAAATCGTGCACCCCGGGTTACTACAACAACGAGGGTCATGTGAACGTCAATCCGCAGAACAACACGTATGGCGGCGGCCCGATTGAATTCTTTAAGTTGATGAAGAAGTGGCGTGCTAAGGGTAATCTCGAAGGGCTTGAGCTCGACCAGTAGCCCGACTCCTCGATTGAGGATGAGGTCGAAATGATCGGTTAGCGAAGCAATGCCTGCGGCTAGACGGCTACGGGCATTGGCTGCCTTCGTTGAGACTGATGTTGTCCAGAAATACGCTGCCTGATTGCTCTGCCAAATCAAATGCCACTCGGCTTGTAATATCCGTCTGGGTCGGTTGCCAGGTTGCCTCGTAGGTTGCCCACGTCGATCCAATGTCAATGCGGTCCTTGGAAAGGCGACCTGTCAGCAATCGATAGTTGCTTGGTCCCTCATCGAGATAAATCGAGATAGATCGGGCTTGGTCCGCGCGGGCATCGAAGCACAGTGTGTACTTCCGGTCGGCCAGCAAAGGAATCCGGTGAAAGACCTGGACTCTCCAAGGTTCGGCAACCGAGGCCTGGTCAACGGATGCGCGTAATTGCCCCCCATCGCAACCAACCGACCCATTTAGTTCAACAAATTCCCAACTCGCGTCTCTGCTTTGGCATTGATCGAAACGGCCGGTTTGCTTGAACAGGTCTCCCGATTGGGCCTCTGGCGCCGCGACATCTGAAAAGAAAAACAGATCGTTGCTGAATTTTCCGAGCAAATTCTGCAGCTGCAACTGGAAGAATCCCCCTTGCTCGGGTAGTGAGGAGAGCGTTGCTTGAACTCGCTCGTCGATGCAGTTAGGCAGAGCGCCTTCTACACAATCTAGCTGAGCGTCCACGTGCTCTCCGTCAATCAGCAACTGGCTATTGTCATAGACGTGGCGAGCTCGGAAGGTGAGGGTCCCTTCAGGGCTCAGCTGAGGGTAGCCGATGATATTCGATTGTGCGTACATAGCAGTATCAGGCCAGATCCCAGGTTGGGGCGTTTCTGTTTGTGTATTCACTGGAGGATGAGCGGTGAGCGTGACGTGCCACTCGAGGTTTTCAATGTGGTTGAAGAGTGAGTCGATGCTGTGACCAGCCCCTCCATCGATCGACGTAAAGAATTCGCCCTCTTTAAAGGTGAGCGAGCCTGTCTGGCCAGCGCTCAGGTCAAGCGCAGTTCCTTGAAGCGAAATGCCGCCGTTGGTTGCCTCGAGCGTGAGCGCCAGGACATTGGCTCGCTGGTCTGCGTCGATGTTATTGCGAGTTAACACAACCTGTCGACCGAGGCTCGAAGAGAACCCCGTACTGCCCTCGGTGACCATGCTCCAAACGTCGGAACTAGCCCCCGCTAGCTCCCAGATTCGCTGCTCTGGGAAATGGTCTGGCATGCCGACGATATTCATTAAATCGATAATGTTGAGCCGACCTTGAGGCAAGATCATCCACCGGTCGTAGGCGCCGCGCCAAGTGGGCGCGTCCATCCCCGTGCCGGGCGTATTCGTGCTCACTAGAAACGGCATCAAGTGACAATTTCCGCAATCTTTCTCTAGATGAAACTCTTTCATTCCCTCAAAGGCGGGTGCTGATAAGCGGTTATTGGTAGGCCTTTCTGGTGGTGGCGGGAAGGGGATGGCGAGGTTGAAGGCGGCGAGTTGGTTACGCTCCTCGGTGGTCAGCTTTCCCGCAAGGCCACTTGGCCCTGTCTCGCAGGATTCAGTNCCGCACATCGTGCTTGCGAGNGTTGCATCNACCAGGACACGNGCGCAATCGAGCGCAACCCCCTTGGCACAGGTNGGGGCTAACTGAGTATTGATGTTGGCAGTGTTATTGCCGCCGTGGGGGTCGCCCACGATCCCATCCCAATGGTACGGGGCGGTGTCCCTTAGCCCACGCATGGGCATGGTCAGGCGAGGCTGTATTTGATCGCAACCCGCAACATCACATTTTGGGGTATCGAGCACCCAGATTAGTTGGTCGGTGTGTCCGTCAACATGGCAGCTCGAGCAGGAAAAGGTTCCAGTGGTTGAGGTGCGCGCGGACTCGAACAAATGCCATCCCTGTTTGAGCGTTTCGGGTCTCGGATCCTGCAATGCAATCGTCTGTACACGAGTGAGCGACGCATTTTCTTCAATACTGAGTCGCGAGACCGAATTGTCCACCGCATTGTAAGTCCATAGCGAAGGTTTGCCTGCCAGTGTGAGGCTCGTGATACCTCGTGGCGTGGCGCCAACCGAATGGCGACTCAGCAGTGTTTGCTGGCTAGCATCAACAATAAACACTTCGTCTGAGCCGGCGGCAGTGCCGGCAATCCAGGAGGTATCGGGTATTGCGACTACTGAATAAGGCGTCGCAAGCGCGCTTCCATCACTCAGTTGGTCGGGCGGTGGCGATTCCAATTGGATCCGGGATGCTTGGGTATTGCATGGGTCATCCGTTCCGCAAAGCACCATGCTCAACTGATTGAGAAAAGGTCGGTTCTCGAGTTCTGCGAGGCCATGGCCCGCTGAGCCTGCCAAACCATTGGCATCGTTTCGGGCGTCCGTTTGGGCGATCACGACCTGCCCACTCTCTGTCACGGTGATGCCGTATAACAGCGTGCCCAATCCCTCAACGGTCTCCATTAACTGCTCGCTACTTGTGTCATAAACGAGGAGATCACGGTCTGGTAGTTCGGGGTTTTTAACGATGTCTGCGACGTAGTTCAGCGATAGAACATTATTGTTCGTAAAGACATGCTCGATGGCATCGAAGGTACAACGCTCGCCGTCGATTTTCGAAGGTAAGCACCCGGACAGCTGCGTCTGGTTGTTCGATTCGAAAGGCAACACGAACAGCTTGTCTTCGAAAACCGTAATCGCTCTTGGGTCTTGCGCGGGTACAGCAATGGTTTTGGTGATCTTAAGGCGAGCGGCATCAATAACCGCGATTTGGTTTTCTTGTGACAGCGCCACATAGGCTTTGGCGTTGCTCGCAAAGGCAATACCCGCAGGCTCATCAAAGTAACGATCCGCTTCTTGGTAGCTGGATGCGTCGATCAGGCCGATGACTTGGTGAAAAGTGGGTGAACCGGGATCAAGGTCAATGACGTTGACCGAGTCAGATAGATGATTGCTGACCCATAACTCGCTCTTGTCAGGCTTCAGCGCTAGCGCGATGGGTTCTAGGCCTACCGGGATGGATCCAGTAACAGTACCTTCTTCCGCATCCACAACATCGACAGTGCTCGATGGCGTGTTGGTGACATAGACCCGATTTCCCACGGCCAAAATAGGTTGGACGTGGGGGCTCATAAAGCTTTGCTGGCCGGACGCGGCCTGGTCTGTTTGCTGGGCCGCTTGCAGCCTGATGTTCATCTCACTGTCTGTCTCGAACAGGGTTGAGGAATCAGCATTCGATGTCTGTGACTGATCATTGTCCTGATCGTTTCCGCTGCTTCCCGTCCCTGTACTACTGGTATCGGTGGAATTGGTCGTTTGGCTGTTCGAACCCGTTGAACCGGCACTGCCGCTAGGGGGGGTACTGCTACTCGCTGGACTGTTGACTGGCTCGCTGCTGCTTCCTCCGCCCCCGCACGACGCCAGCAGGAGCAAACCCATCACCTGGATGAAAAGGGTTAGCTGAGGACGGATCACGGTCTGTATGTGGGTAATCAATGACATGGCAATTCTGGTCTCCGTCACTCTCGAGCGCGCACGAGTGGAGTGGACAAATCGTGAGCCTAACTTCACGGAACGTAAAAATATATCCTTGGAGGACCAAACTCATCAACCCAATGATCGCGCAACCCCATGCCGATTTGCGCGAACTTCTCCGGCTACCCAGACTTCTCTCTCGCGATCTCGTATCTCCAGGATCGCAACAGTGGGTGAACCCAACATGAACTAGGCAAACAAGCGCCAGCACCAGGCGAAAATGCTGACTAATCGGACGTGTGGTGATTAACCCTTAGAGTGTTGAAACCACAGCGTAACACTTGTGCGGCGCCGAAAGATGGCGAACATAAAATAGTCTGTACGCCCTTAGTGTTTTTGAGCGGGATGGCGGAAATCTTTTGAGGAGAAACTATCAGTTAAGGAAGTAGCCAGCTAGGACGCCAGGTCGCGAAGCGGCTTGCTAGCTCGGAAAACAATTCCCAGTCACGAGGGTTAAGTCAGCGAGTCGATAGCCGCTAGCAGTCAATGGCTTGCGAGCACGCTTTTGCATTACGCTTGCGATCTCATCGAGTGGTTCGCGATAATTTGGACCACGCCTGTCATTAACGGATCGCTTGGAGGCATCGCTTTGCTCAACGCTTTGAAATGGAATCGCTTAGCCCTCATGGTTTGCATTGGTATTACTGTTGGATGTAGCGAGGCGTTGCCGATCGCTGGCGGCGCGCTAGAGGGTCAGGTGACGGCTATTCCTGGTGCTTGGGGACCTGTCGCGCGGGACGAGATTATCCAGCTCGAGACAAATGGTCCTGATGGGCCCTACTCGGTCAATCTGTGGACGGTAGAGATTGATGGAAATTTGCACGTATTTGCGGGGGATAACTATGCCGCGTGGGTCGAGCATATTGAGTCTAACGATGCCGTCCGGTTGCAGTCTGAGGGTGCGGTGTTTGAACTAAGAGCCGAACGCATCAGAGCTCCTCAGCACTTTGAGCGATTTGCCGAGGCCTGGGAACAGAAATATGGTCGTCGCCCCATGAATGAGAGCGTCGAAGAAACCTACTTGTTTCATCTGACCGCGCGCTAGCGCAGGCGTCGCTTTTTTTCGGCGAGGAACGACTTATGGGGTCGATGGGCACCCCTCGGGCGTGCAAGGAGGGAGCCGCACCCACGCCTCTTGTTGGCAGAAAGCGAAGACGCAACCTTCGATCTCGAGTTGCCCTGACTCGAGTAATCGCAAATTGGCTTTGTAGAATCGCCCATGGTCAGGGTGGTAGACCCTCCCTTTCAAATACTCGGATTTGCCAGGGGTGATCGAATCAAAGCGTGAAAAAAGATTGAGACCAATGATGCGCCGGTCCTGAAGTGAGCGGTCCTTGTTTTTGACATCTAGTAAGGTGGTCTGGTCAATCTCCTCCGGTAGCCGGAGGCTTTCCACAAACCCGCAGATCCCGGACTCGCATCCTTCCACACGAACTATTGACTGATGGGTGAGCCAGCGGCCCTCAATGGAAAAGTCACTGGCAGTGCCCCCGTTTGGTTTGGCGTTTGCCGAGCAAGTAAGAGTAAGCAGGGATAGAGCTATCAGTAGGCGAGATATCAACATGAGCAGTGTTTGGTCCTGAATACCTTCTATACGAGAAATTGTTATTCCAAGGTTGGTCGCTGGCTACTACCTCGCCTCGCGGCAGAGGCGGTAAGGTGCGCTTGCATTATCGGAACTGGGGCAGGTGTATCATTGGAATATTGTTGAGAGGCAGTTTGAGTGGCAGGCGAAACATCATCATCGATCACGGCTAATGTAGCGGCGAACCCTTCCATCATTATTGTTGGTGCAGGCATAGGAGGATTGACGCTCGCGCTAACCCTTCACCAAATCGGGGTGCCGTGTGTGGTGCTAGAACAAGCGCCCACGCTTGGCCCGCTAGGGGTAGGTATTAATATCCAACCCAACGCCGTCAGGGAACTCTATGACCTTGGCATCGACGATGCGGCATTGGGAGACATTGGCATTCCCTGTCGAGAATGGGCTTTGCTTGGTCGAAATGGTCGCGAAATCTATGCCGAGCCTCGAGGCATCGATGCTGGCTATCGTTGGCCGCAATTCTCAGTGCACCGCGGTCGCTTGCAGATNTTATTGCTTAAGCAGGTCTTCGACCGGCTAGGGCCCGATGCCGTGAAAACGGGGCACCAGGTACTCGACTACGTTCAGAATGGCCAAGGAGTGACTGTTTCGGTACTAACCGGTCGCTACATCAAAACGTTCGAGGCAGATGCGCTGATTGGCGCTGATGGTATCCGTTCTCGACTGCGTCAGCTCATGAATCCAAGCGAGGGCGACGTGCATTGGGGCGGCGNCATCATGTGGCGCGGTGTGACGCGGGCAAAACCCATTCGAACTGGCGCATCGTTTGTCGGGATTGGCTCTCTCAATCAGCGCTTTGTGTGTTACCCGATATCACAGCCAGACCCGGCAACCGGGCTCCTTGAATTGAACTGGATCGCAGAGGTTACGGTCGCTAACAAGGACGAGTGGAGCAAAGCGGACTGGAATCGGTCGGTTGAGACAGAAGTCGTGCTTGCTCACTTTAAGGATTGGCAATACGCCTGGCTCGATGTGCCATCGCTAATTCGTGAGGCTCCAAGCATCTTTGAATACCCCATGATTGACCGAGATCCCATCGAGACCTGGGTGAATGGGCGAGTAGCGCTGATGGGCGATGCGGCCCACGCAATGTATCCAACCGGATCGAATGGCGCGAGCCAGGCGATTGTGGACGCGAGAACGCTCGGCGCCATGCTGCTCAAACATGGTGACTACGAAGCGGCGTTTAGCGCTTTCGACGCGGCTTTGTGCGAGCCAATTTCAGCGCTGGTGCTTCGCAACCGGAGCGCAGGTCCGTTTGCATTACTCGGCCTGGTTGATGACCGATGCAACGGTGAGTTTGAGGACATCAGCCAAGTGATACCCAAAGCGGAGATAGACGANCTCATGAGCGACTACAAGCGCGCAGCGGGCTATGCCAAGGAGTCGATCAATGAGGCCGAATCGCTGATTACGAATTGAGTCCATGCGCTTTAGTGTGCCGGACAGCGGGCAGTTGTGGCCGGCCCGTTCCTCAAGCAAGCTGACGNGTCGCACCTTTTGTCAGGAGTAGGTGATGCTAAAACATGTGGTGATGATCAAGTACAAACCCGACACGTCGGAAGCGCACATTCAGCGCTTTGTTCAGCAGGCTCGCGATATGTTCGGTCAAATCCCAGAGCTGCTTGAGATCGAGGTAGGTCGCGATGTCGTCGAGGAATCGCGCAGTTGGCATGTGGTATTGCTAACGCGCTTCGATGATGCGCCAGCGCTCAGACGATACCAAGGCCATCCCGTTCATGAGGCGTTGATGGTGTTTAACGGCCCTTTCGTCGAATCCGTAGCAGTGGTTGATTACCCGCTACCTGATTATGGGCGCGCTGACTAACCAGATTGTGCGCGGTTTACGCGGATTGCCCGGGCATCATGCTGATCAATGGCTGTTGACCAGAGATTTTTGATCAGAGCCGCCAGCCCTAGCCCGCATGCCTGGTTTCCTGATGGTAATGACGCTGGCATGATCAAAGTAATGTCGCCTTAGGAGAATGAACATGCGTTACTCGGTAGCGTTCGCGTCTGAAGTGGATTCGTGGAAGTGGGTGAAGCGGGCTGAAGCGCTCGGATNTCATGCGGCGTGGTTTTACGACACGCAGCTACTGAACCCAGATGTTTTTGTTTGCATGGCGCTTGCCGCGCATGAGACGAGCCGAATTCGCTTAGGCACGGGTGTGCTCGTTCCGACGAACCGGATTGAGCCGGTCGCTGCGAACGCGCTCGCTAGTCTGAATCGTATCGCGCCAGGGCGAATCGATTTTGGGGTTGGCACTGGCTTTACCGCGCGCAGGACCATGGGGCTTGGCGCAATCTCACTCAAAGACANGCGGCGCTACATCGAGCGAGTCAAAGCGCTTTTAGCTGGNGCGACGGTGGAGTGGGATTTTGAAGGCATTGACAGAAAAATTGCGTTTTTGAATCCTGACCTCGGCCTCATCAATCTTGATGATGACATCCCACTTTGGGTGTCCGCTTTTGGTCCCAAGGCCAAGCAAATCACTGCAGAGCTGGGTGCTGGCTGGCTTAATTTTGGAGCGACGGGTGCCGAGTCAAGCCTGGATGAAATGAAAACCGCTTGGACTGCCGCTGGCAACGACGCTGAATCGCTCAATTCCAACCTCTTTTTCCTGGGCGCTGTGCTGGCTGGTGACGAGCGAGACGAGGAAAAGTTGATGGCAGAGGCCGGGCCGCTCACCGCCGTCATGTTTCACAATCTGGCGGATGAGGTCGGCGCGATGGGCGGGCGTAATCTGCCGGAGGGACCGCTTAGCAATGTTGCGTCTCAGTACTTTGCGACCCATGATCAATACGAGCCCGAGGACGCGCGCTATCTCACCAACCATCGGGGCCACCTCATGTTTGTTCGTCCCGATGAGACGCATCTCACTCCGGAACTGGTGCAGGCNACGACGATGAGTGGCACANGTGATGANCTGGTNGAGCGACTGATCGGACTAAAAGAAGCGGGTTATCAGGAGCTNACAATTCAGTTGGTTCACGGGCACGAGACTGCGCTCGAAGAGTGGGCGGAAGTGTTTGCCAAGGTTGCCTAAAGAGATGATCGCGAGCTGCCTCGTGATCGTGGTGGGTGCTAAAGCGTGAGGTGAGTGTGTGACTCAAGGCGCGCTGGGTGTTTGAATCTCGCGACTCAAGGCTTGCGGTGCTGGTTAGCGGCGTTTTGGGCCGTAGGCTTCGCACAACAAATGTGTCTGGAGTGAGCCTAAATGAAAGTGTGGAAAGCACCAGACTTCGGTGAAACTGTTGAGAAGCGACAGGAAGCGACAGGAAGCGACAGGAAGCGACAGGAAGCGACAGGAAGCGACAGGAAGCGACAGGAAGTTATAGGAAGCGATAGGAAGTGAAGTTAGGGTGGGACGAGTTAAAGCGTGGTCTGCGTGCCTGGACCCGAGCGGCAAACACAGCATTATCACCGATGAGTCAGTCAGCATTTTTCAAAAGACAGCAGATTAACAAACAATACATCGCGAATCGAAAGCAAATGATAGAGGGGGTAGGGCAATGGGATATCACCATCTGGCGCTAGCTGCAAAAGATATGCAGGCGATTCATCACTTCTATGAGGAAGTGATGCAGTTCGAACTCGTCAAAGTTGAAGTGGGACCCTCGCCGCAAGGCGGTTGGGCCAAGCACTTCTTTTATCGCATGGAGGATGACTCAAAATTCATCGCGTTTTGGGAAATGCATGACATGCCAGGTGTCACTGACGATTTTGAAACAAACCTCTCCAAAGCGGCAGGGTTACCTGACCATATCAATCACATTTCATTTGATGTTAATAGCAAGGCTGAGCTCGATGAACGCAGGCAGCGCTGGCAGGCCGCAGGTTACGATGTGATGGAAATTGATCACAACTGGTGCCATTCGATTTATACGAAGGATCCTAACGATAATTTGGTGGAGTTTTGCTTGACGACCCGGCGCTTTACCGAAGAAGACCGCACGTATGCGCTGGCTCAGCTGTCCACAGAAACGCCGACCTTCTCAAAGCCTCCCGCTAGTGTGACGAATCACGCTGCCAATGATGAGGCGACGACAGGCGGTCGCGCGGAGTTTGCAGCGCTCGGGCGTCGAGACAACTAGCGCTTCAATCAGGTTTGGTTAGTGCGATTTAATGGGGAGCCTGCTTGCGGTACAAACGGCGGGACCATTGGCTTCGCGGCGGCTAGTCCAGCAGAAGCGGATGCCTGGCACCAGGCGGGTGTTGAAAATGGTGGCACAACGCTTGAAGACCCGCCCGGCGAGCGGCCAGGCTCCGGGTTGTACTTGGCATATCTGAAAGATCCTGCCGGAAATAAGGCGTGCGCGCTCCACCGACTGGGTTAGCAGCGCGCAATCTTAAGGAGTGATTAGGGGGGCGGTGTCACTGTCGTGTTCTGAGGGTTATCCCACAGGGAGGACAAGACCGTTTGACCAATGGTCCAGAACACTGCCTCCTCGTGAAGGATGGCCCGTTTTTCGCCCCAGATGCCTTCAATTGAGTCGCGCTGATTGAGCGTTAAAAACCCTGGTGATGTTAATGTGAAAGTGCTTGGGTCGCCGGGGTTGTTCACCTCAAATAGATAGAGCCTTGTTAGATACTCCCAGGACCCATCACCGAGGTAGCCTTCAACGGGAACCGTCATTCGGTGCTGATCCGCTTGCCGGCGCCAGTAGGTGAAAGCCCTGCGATCCCATTCTGCAGTTGAGTAGCTATAGGCCAAGGAGTCGTCTAACGCGAGCGCGCCAAGAGACACGGGCATCGTGATCTCTGACACGTCAAAGAACTCAATCTTGGCGAGCCCGGTATCGGTTTGCCCGAGGCCCATCAGGATCGCATCACTAACCGGGTGTAGGAAATTGGAAAAGCCTGGGACTTCGACGCTGCCGGCAATGAGCGGATCGGTGGGGTCGGTCAGGTCGAGTACGTAAAGAGGGTCGATTCGTTCGAACGTGACCAGGTAGGCACGATTGCCAATGAATCGTACCCCGTATAAGTCCTCGTTGGGCTTGCCCAGTTCATCGGGTCGCGCTTCGTTTGGGAGCTGGGCAACTAGCTCAAGGACCGGTTCGTTCTCTGCAGGACTGAGCACATAAAGGGTGTGGTCTAGCCAATCATCGGCATCATCGCGCCAGCTGGTGGTGACAGCACGTAAGTAGCCATCGCGGGCGTTGATGCGATAGTCGCGATTGCCATACAGGAACAAGCCGCCTTCAACTCTGGCTGAACCGGCATACTCGGCACTGTCGCTGATATTGAATTGGTGGATCAATGTTTCTTCAGTACCGGTCTCGTAAAGGGTTTGAGTGAGATAAAGGGCCTCGGGGGTTATGTAGATGCCATCAACTGGCTCCATCAGGCAGAGCGCGTCTTCCACTTCGCCCGTGTCGGCATTGAGGCGCACCATGGTGGTTAACGTGGGGTGCCCATAAGCCTCCGGCGCGGATTCATCGTCGGGATTAATGACGTAGCAATCGTCAGGCGTAAGGGGAGTAATCACCGTATCGTTTAACTCAATGCGGGGTAGCACTTCATCCGCGTCAAGGTCGGCTAGCAAGTTCGCATTGCTGCTTTCTTCCTCTGGCGTGGTTGGATAAAAGTTGAACCCTTCAATATCGGGGGTGTGCCGGGTAATTAAGGTGACGCCGGCTTCGGTTCGGCGGCTGTTGACGAGACTGCTCTCAATCCGAAATTGGGCCTGTGCGGAGTAGTTGTCCTCTAGGTCATAAATATCTACACCGACGGACTGACCAGTCCAGCGTTCTGGAAGAGAGAAGTTGCTGCCATGGCGGCCCCACCAGGCGGTGCTGGTCAGTGCGATGAGCGACGACGGAGTGATGTAAAGGCCTTCCACACTTTGGTCGTCTGCCACGGGAATAAGCGCCTCATCACTGACACCTGCGGTATCAGCATCTGTTACAAGCACTCGAATGCCCCTTGCAGGAGGCTCGTCAGGATTTTCATCGCTGCTGGCTCCCTCGCTTGAGGCACCACCCTCATCACCACCTGTCTCGAGGCCCTCGCCCCCGTCATCATCGATCACAACGGTATCCTCGAAGACAAAGCAGCAATCCATGCCTCGAGTCGGCGCGATGAATAGCCGCTCGCCGTTGTATTTGACGACGTCGTACTCATCGACCTTCGCCTCGAGCGTATAGGTACCAGTGAAGGAGACAGTTTCAGTGGGCAAGCCGTCATCTCCGCTGTCGGTTGTTCCCGTCTCAAGGTCGGACGCTGAATCCTGAGACTCGGCGGCAACCGGACCGCCGGCAAGGTCATCAGCACCAGAGCGTAGCGCAGGATCTTCATACGCATTCGTTAAAAAAGATTCAAAGCCCTGTTTGGCCCGTTCTGCGAGCTCGGTTTGATCAGTGATCTGGATCAAAATGCCCTGAGCCTCCTGGATAGGCGGGGTTGATGGACCGCCACCTGAGGGGGGTGTTGGACTAGAAGGTGCGCTGCCACCGCCCCCGCCACAGCCAGCCAATAGGAGGACCAGGGGGACCAGCAAGAGAAGACCCCGACCAAGAGAATGACTGACGTGGGGTACCTTTTTGGGAGTAATGACAGGGTCAAACATAGCAGCGCGGTAAGCCAGGATTGTCAAAATGAAATGTTACACGGCCGCAAGATTATTCTGAAGTAATCAGGGCGTTTTACCGTTCTAGAAGAGCCACAACCCGGAGGCCCCCAAGATGTAGGAGCTGCGGGCTTGAGTGCTTATCCCAGCAAGCCAGGTTTGCTCGGATCACATGGCCTGGGTCGACGACATGGTATCCAATACCGCTAAGGCGCGGTCTACAAGATCACCAAGCTTAAGATTAGCCTGACCGCCAGGCGCTCGCCTAATGAACCCTCTGGCTCGCCAGAAATTCTGGGGATAGGTTGGCGTCGGCGGCATTAATCGCGTCGCTCCAATCCCGCCACATATTCTCCTGGGGTGGGTCGAGTCTTTGCCTGTCAAGATCCACATGGTTGTAGTCAAACAAGAGTGCTTGTCGGATTGAGGCCTCGGTGCCTCGGTGATGGCCCGCCATATGACCTAGCCGGTGATGCCACAGCACGACGTCGCCCTGCGATCCCCAGCAATCGACAGGCTGGGTCGAAGACTCAACGGCTTTCACAGCCTCCAAGTAAGCCTCTGGATGAATGATGCCTTTGTGGCTGGGTAAGTGCTCGTAAAATGGGATACGCGCTTGATCGTATTGCATCGGGAAAAGAGGATAAAACTTGCGATGACTGCCAGGCCAGACTTTAAAGGCGCCACTATCTGGAGGGCAGTCCTCCAGCAGACATACGGCACCGAAATGAAAGGGGTGGCCATCCGTATGTAACTGATCAGGCAATGATGCTGTTTCAGTGTCTGGGAGCGTGGCATAGATCCCGCGAGCGCCCTCAGTGAGTTGAGGGTCAACGGGTCCCCCTGGCCACGCTGGCCCTGCATGTCCCATCGGCAGACCATGCTCGGTGGGTGTACGCACATTGCGTTGCCCTAAGAGCTGTTCTGCCCAGTTCCACATGGGTGCTTCGGTCATTGTTCGTAAGACACTCGGACGGGTGCTGATTGAGCGGTATTGCCATTTGTTCCGTGACACAACGTAAGTCGCGTCGCTCGAATGGGCGGTCTCGGGAATAGGCCCCCAAGTGTCAGGGTTATCTCGCTCGATACCGTCCGGTGCCGAAGTCCACATGAGATCCAGCAGCGTCTCACAATGATCAACGGATAGAACGCCCCGCTTAATCAAATAGCCATACTGTTTGAAGAAGGTGAGTTCTTCTGTTGATAACAATGGGTTGGATGCTTGGCTCATGTTCCTCAAAATTGTGATTTAAGCTGATGTTAAACCAAGTCGAGAGAAATAGACCTCGCCCTTCAAGGCACTAATNAGCTTTCATAATTTGGCAAGTGAGGAGCGAGCCCCTTCTCTTGATCTGGCTCGTCAACCAGAGGTGGTTAGACCGGATGGATGACGAGTTCGAGTNTGATACCGCGAGTTAACGGATGACGCGTCCGGGCCGGGCGCCNGTGTCTTGATCGTTTTCTCGAGTCTTCACGCCGTTAACAAAGGTATTTAGGTAGCCTTCTGCGGACTGCAAAATGCGCGAGCCACCGGCGGGCAAGTCGTGATTGACGGACAAGGGTCCGAGTTTTAGACGGCTAAGGTCAAACAGATTGATGTCGGCGCGTTTCCCCACTTCTAAACTCCCTCGGTCAGTCANGCCAAAGAGCTCGGCGTTGGTGTGGGTTTGCTTTTGAACCAGGAGCTCNATGGGGAACCTGCGACCTTTTGCTCGGTCNCTCGCCCAATGAGTCAGCTGATAGGTCGGGCCCACAGCNTCGAAAATGAGATTCACATGCGCGCCTGCGTCCGATAATCCGATTGTGGTATGTGGATGCTCAATCATGGTTTCCATGACACTGAAGGTTCCATCAACAAAATTAGCGCCCAACAAAATAGCAAACTGATCACCATCTCCACTGACGAGGTAGTCATACATCACTTCGGCAATGTCGACGCCCTCTGCTNCCGCGCGGGCNCCGAGAGACTCANTCGGGTCTGGCTCATAATTGATGGGCATCGTGATGGGGAACATCGCTGGTGCGGCCGCTGCCAGGAGGCCATATACATTAGCCATGACGCCGGGTTGATCGGGTGGCACGTCTTCATCGCTCAAGATCGCTGCACGGACNTCGCNNTGNCGCATGGCATTTAACTTCTCTGCAAANGGGAGGTGCTCAAGGCTTAAGTAGGTCTTGCGACGCATAAACATGTGATAAGACTGAAGGCTNGTAACAAATCCAATGGGTCTCGTTGCGATTTGTGGAACGATGTTAAGACCTTGGTTTTGTGCCTGCTCAACAAGATCAAGGCAGCTGCGCCATTGATCGGGCCGACTGCCATTTTGCGCAAGGGTGAACGTGCATTTGACGCCACAGGTNCGNGCAATGTCNGTAAANAGNNCAACCTCTTGCTCNGTTGTCCAATGTTCTGGACCNGCAATATCCCCGACCACNCCTGCGGGNACCGCNTGAAANAAACCGCGGCCGGCNGCTNTGATGGCATGCCCGATNGTCAGTAGTTCTTCTTTNTCAGCNAANGTCCCAGGAATGGGNTCGCCNAAAACGGATCGATGCCCAATGGTGCGGCTGGTGGAAAAACCGAGCGCCCCTGCCTCTAGCGCACCCTGGACAATGGCTGCCATGGCGGATAGGTCCTCGGCGGTGGCATCTTCATGCCGAAGCGCTCGCTCACCCATGACGTAGTTCCGAACGGCGCTGTGCGGGACTTGGGTGCCGATATCAAGGGTGTATTCTCGAGTGCCGAGATACTCGATGTACTCAGGGAATGTCTCCCAACGGCCCCATTCAATCCCCTCGTAGAGGGCAGTGCCCGGAATATCTTCAACGCCTTCCATGAGCTCGATCATGCGTTGCTCGCCTCCTGGCGGGCACGGGGCGAAGCCAACTCCGCAATTTCCCATGACGACACTGGTTACACCGTGGCTGAACGATGGGTCCATGACATCATCCCAACTGACTTGGCCGTCATAATGGGTGTGCACGTCGACCCATCCGGGTGCAGCGTAAGCCCCTTCAGCGTTAATGGTTTCCTTGGCTTGACCGGAGATAGTACCGATCTCTGCGATCACGCCATCTTTGATGGCAAGGTCGCCGGCCTTGGGCGCGCCACCCATTCCATCGACTAGCGTTGCGTTTTTGATGAGGTAATCGAACATAGGGTGCTCCGTGGGCGGTCTAATCCAAATCAATGGAGAGTACTTGGTTGTCGCCAGCGTGCCAATACGGGTCGCTGTGGGTCGTGAGTCCCTTCCGAGTGGAAAGCGTTTTCCCTGGAGCTTTTCTTGGAGCGCGCTTGGAGCAGCGCTGTTTGTGGTGCGATTCTTCCGAAGTGTCGAGCTAAATCTTTTAGGACAGTCGATCTTCTGCGGAGGCGAACATCCTCACCCTGACATCGGAAGGAATGATTTACCCCTCGTTCTTATGGCTAGGCTACACTGANGTGCTCGATTCGCAGTTAAACGATGGCTCGCACCATGTCCCTTCGGCAGCGGTATTTACAACTTGCGTTAATCAGTNTTGCGGGTGGCGCGATCTACCCGCTGGTGTATATGCGGCAGAATTTTGAGTTGAGTATGCTCGAGGCATTCGGCATCAGCGCTGCTGAGCTGCAGTCTTGCTACGCGTTGCTTGGCGCATTGTTTGTGTTGACTTACTTGCCGAGCGGTTGGTTAGCGGACCGCTTTCGGCTTCGCTACCTCATCGCCGGTTCACTCATAGCGACTGGGCTCATCGGGATCTGGTTTGCAACGTTCCCGCCGCTCGATCAAGTTCGATTGATTTTTATCGGTTGGGGCCTCTCTTCGGGGCTTACCTTTTGGGCAGCTCTGATTAAAGCTGTGTCGCTCATTGCGCCGCTATCGGCTCAAGGGAGATTCTTCGGGTGGCTCGAGGGCGGCAGAGGCGCGGTTGAAGCACTTCTGGCGTCGCTGGCAGTCGGACTGTTTGCGCTGCTGCTGTCGCGATCCGAGGTGCTAGTTGGTTCGGCGCTCCAGGTCGTGATTTGGCTTTACGCTGGGTTTTCCATAGCCGTCGCCTGGCCAGTCCTCAACTGGCTGAATGATGACGAAGCGCCTTCCTCGCAGTCAGCTAAAGAGAAGGCGGAGCCGCGTGCGCTGATGGCTGACCTTGGCCTGCTAGCCCGTAACCCTAGTCTCTNGTTAGCCGGTTTGGTGATGTTGTCGGGTTATCAACTATTTTGGACGACCTACAGCTTTTCCGCGTTCATCCAAATTGCGCTGGGTCTATCGGCGCTCAGCGCCGGCGCGATCACCGTTGGTAGGCTTTGGATGCGGCCTATTGGTGCCATTCTCGCGGGTTATCTAAGTGATTGGACGAGCCGCCAATTGGTCCTGGCAGCGCTCCTCATGTTGGGCGCGACGCTGCTACTCTTGTTTGGTGGGTTAGGCATCTCTTGGTCTGGGGCGCCGGTCGTGGGGTTAGTCCTCATGATCGGGTTAATTACGTATGGCGCGCGCGGGGTGTTCTGGGCAACGTTGGCAGATTGCGATGTGCCTGATCGCGTCAAAGGACTTGCCATCGGGAGCCTTAGTCTGATTTGCTACGCGCCGGATGTAATTCAGCCCTTGATTGAGGCGAACCTCCTTGGCGACTCGCCAAGCGCAGGTGGCTATCAGACGTATTATCGGTGGGCGGCCATGGTTGCGCTGCTCGGTTCAGGGCTCGCGCTTTGGTTACACCAAAGGGTTCGGGGCAGGCAACCTAATCATTAAGCGCCCGCTTATCGAGCGACGCGCGCTGACATGACTTCAGCGCTAAATCACGCCCTTACTTTTAAGCGCCTCGATATCGTCAGCNCCAAACCCTAGCTCNCCTAAGATGTCTTCATTGTGCTGACCCAAGTCAGGGGCATGTTTGGCGCCCACCTTNTTCACGCCTCGAACGTTCACTGGATCGTTGATGATCTGGTTGATGCCAATGTCGTCAACGGGGGGTGCAACAACGCCATTCATAGCGAGGTGCTCATCGTGTAAGAGATCAGAGAAAGTGGCCACCCGTTCAATGGGCAGTCCGTGGTGGTGCTTGAGCAGTTGGAGCCATTCATCGCTGTGTTTTTGTTTGAAAATCTCCCGCAGCAATGCGGTGAGTGCATCAGCATGNTCCATGCGCGATTCTGGCGTGGCGAAGCGTTCGTCNGTCAGCATGTCAATGGCTTCNAGCGCGACCANCANCTGGTCGAANAGCTCTTCCGTTCGGATCATATTCAGNTGCATCCACCGGCCATCTGCGGTCTCGTACANTGCAGCCATGGATCGCTGGGGGGGCATGCTCGAAAAGTCGGCNCCAGCGAACTCTGCNTGGGCNAGGCAAGACGCAGACCAAACGCCATTGGCCAGTAATGATGTATGAGCAAANCCGCCCTTGCCGGTTCGTTCACGGCGTAACAGAGCGGTCACGATTGAGGCATACATGGAAACGGCGGTCGGATGGTCACCCATGCCAGCAATGGCTTGCACGGGTTCGTGTCCCGGCGGGCGCATCTTGTCCATTAGCCCTGACCGATTCCAATACGCCACCAAGTCGAAGGCTTCCTTATCCCGGTCAGACCCCTCCTCGCCGTAGGGCGTTAAGGATGCGTAGACCATGGATTCGTTCAGGTGCGCGATGTCGTCATAGCAGAGTTGCAACTGACGCCGCAGCGACAGCGGCATGTTGGTGATGTAAACATCGCAGGTCGCGATAAGTCGATGCAAAATGCTGATGCCTTCATCGGTTTTCAGATTCAGTGACAATGACCGCTTGTTGCGCGCGTCCATCGCCCAGGTGTAATTCACATCGGCATTTGGCGTGAAGGGAAAGTGGGCATACTGGCGATAGCCATCGCCCATCTCGGGCACCTCAACTTTGATCACTTCAGCGCCGCGGTCGGCAAGCATGGTCCCGGCAACAGGCCCGGCGATCCAGCTCCCTACGTCCAGTACCTTTAAGCCCTCAAATAAAAGCGAATCATCTGTCATTTTTGCCCCCTCTTGATGATTCGAAGGTATCACAGTGTGGCTATCTGCATGTAGCGCCGACGCGACTCTGGCTGGATCGGTGGTTGGACTCGACAGGGAGCGTCAAGGTATGGGTTACTTGGTCAAAACGACAATGACTAGACGTCAATAAAAGGAGTGACTCGTGGTCTTGCAGGAGCAGATCGACAGCAGTAAGTGGCGAAGCTTAGAAGGGCTCGACGTGGCGCATATGCTTGAGCGGTGGGCAAGTCTCGAACCTGATAAGGCGTTGATGGTCTGGGAGCCCTTCGAGGGTGCGCCTAG